>NZ_JBEXCW010000116.1:0-21670 GCF_040605435.1 Streptomyces sp. NPDC005574 | reverse complement strand
CCGGCGGGCGACCTCCCGCTCCTCCAGATAGGCCGCGTAGCCGCCGCCGTAGAGGTTGATCCGGTTCAGGGCCAGCCGGGCCGCGGTCGCCGAGACGAGGGCCGCGAACGCGCCCCGGGCCCACGAGCCGTCGTAGAGCTGGGCGAGGGCGGCGACCTGGCCGAGCAGGACGAGGACGAGGGTGAGGACGCCGAAGGGCCCGATGTCCGACTGCTTCATGATCCGCAGGGCGTCCTCGGCCGGCTTGCCGCTGCCGAGCCCGTCCGCGGTGTCGGCGAGCCCGTCCAGGTGCAGGCCGCGGGTGAGGGCGGCCGGTACGGCGGCGGTGGCGACGGCGGCGAGCGGGGCGCCCGCGCCCAGGAACAGCAGCAGCAGGCCGACGGCCGCCGCGCACGCGCCGACGGCCAGGCCGGCCAGCGGGGCGCACAGCATGCCGCCGCGCGCGGCCTCCCGGTCCCAGCGGGTCACCCGGACCGGCAGCGCGGTGAGGGTGCCGAAGGCGAAGCGGAGGCCGTCCGGCCAGGGGGTCTTGGACACCGGCGCAGGTTACCCGGCGGTCGCGAGGGGGCCCCGGGCGGCTGGGAATGGCGCCGGCGAAGGGCAAGGATAGAGTGATCATATGGGACATTGGTTGCAGCGGAACATCGTCGAGCCGGGCAAGCTGCCCCTGCTCCTCGCCCTCACCGCCTTCGTCCTGACCTTCGTGATCACCCGGGTCATCACCCGCATGATCCGGGCCGGCAAGGGGCCGTTCGGCAACGTCAGCGCGGGCGGGGTGCACATCCACCACGTGGTCCCCGGCGTCGTCCTCACCATCGTCGGCGGCTTCGCCGCGGTCGCCAGCGGCCGGTTCGGCTTCGGCTCGGGCCTGGCCGCGGTCGTCTTCGGCATCGGCGCCGGCCTGGTCCTCGACGAGTTCGCGCTGATCCTGCACCTCGACGACGTCTACTGGACCGAGGCCGGCCGGCAGAGCGTCGAGGTCGTGGTGGTCACGGCCGCCCTGGTCCTGCTGCTGCTCGCCGGCTTCCTGCCCTTCGGCGTCAACGACCTGTCCGCCGGCGAACTGCACGACCGGGGCGCCGCCGTCCTCAGCATCGCCGTCAACTTTGCCTTCTCCCTGATCGCCCTGAGCAAGGGCAAGGGGCGTACCGCGATCTTCGGCGTGATCGTGCCGGTCGTCGCCCTGGTCGGCGCGATCCGCCTGGCCCGCCCCGGCTCCCCCTGGGCCAGACGCTTCTACCGCAACCGCCCGCGCGCCCGCGCCCGGTCCATGCTGCGCGTCTACCGCCACGACCGCCGCTGGGCCGGCCCCCGCCGCCGGCTTCAGGACCTGATCGGCGGCAGACCCGACGAGCCGGTGGTGCCCGCCCTGCGCCGGTGACGCAGTCCCGACACCGCCGACAGCGCCAGCACCGCGGCGATCGCCGCCAGATGCTCCTTGCCGGCCAGGTTCCCCTTCAGCAGCACCTCGACGATCATCGCCACGACCACCCCGGCCGCCGTCAGGTACGCCCCGTGGCGCAGCCCGAGGAACACCGCGAGGCCGACCACCGCCGCCGACGGGCCGGTGTCCACCACCCGCGCGTCCGAGCCCGGCAGCCCGAGCAGTCCGTCGGGGCCCAGCCAGATGCCGACCCGCGCGAACAGCGTCCCGGCGAGCGTGGCGAGGTAGGCGACCGTGAGCGTCCGCCACCAGCCGAGACAGATCTCCGCGATCCCGAACACGAACAGGATCTGCGCCAGCGCCCCCCACACCGGCAGGTCCAGCGCGGGCACGAACAGCGACAGGGGGGTCCGCGACAGGGCGAGCCACAGCGGCTCCTCGGCCCGTACGGACCCGGCGTTCTGCACGAGTCCGAAGCCCCAGCACTGGTTCTGCACCACCTGCACCGCCGCCGTCAGGCAGACCGCCCCGAGCGTCATCGGGACCGCCCGCCACCCCCGCTCGACCAGTGGCCCGCGCACGGTGACGTACAGCGGTCCCCACTCGGCGCGGGCCCGGCGGGCTAGGGCGTTCATGCACGGGTCTCCAGGTGCTTGCGGTGCAGCCACTTCGGCAGCCCCGGCGCCTCCAGGAACCCCTCCGCGCGCGCCGAGGCGATGGCGATGCGCGGCAGGTCCGCGCTCTTCTCGAAGAGCAGGAACCGGGGCTCCCAGATGGGCCGGTACTTGGCGTTGGCGCGGTACAGCGACTCGATCTGCCACCAGCGTGAGAAGAAGCTGAGCAGTGACCGCCACAGCCTCAGCACCGGCCCGGCGCCGAGGCGCGCGCCACGTTCGAAGACCGATCGGAACATCGCGAAGTTGAGCGAGACCTGAGTGATCCCGGTCTCCCGGGCCCGGCGCAGGAGGTCGATGACCATGAACTCCATGAGTCCGTTGTCGGCGTCGCGGTCCCGCCGCATCAGGTCGAGGGACAGCCCATGCGGCCCCCACGGCACGAAGGACAGCAGTGCCTTCAACTCGCCCTGGGCGTCGGTGCATTCGAGCATCACGCACTGTCCGTCCGCCGGGTCCCCGAGGCGTCCCAGCGCCATGCTGAAGCCGCGCTCGGTGGCCCCGTCGCGCCAGTCGTCCGCGCGCCGGACCAGCTGTGCCCGCTCGTCGGCCGGGATGTCCTCGTGGCGGCGGATGCGCACGGTGTAGCCGGCGCGCCTCACCCGGTTGTAGGCCTGCCGCACGGTCCGCATGGCACGCCCCTCCAGGGTGAAATCGGCCACCTCCACCAGGGCCTCGTCGCCGAGTTCGAGGGCGTCCAGGCCGTGCCGGGCGTACACCGTCCCGGCCTCCTCGCCCGCCCCCATCACGGCCGGGATCCAGCCGTGCGCCCGCGCCTCGGCGAGCCAGGGCGCGATCGCGCCGGGCCAGGCCTCCGGGTCGCCGAGCGGGTCACCGGAGGCCAGCGACACCCCGCCGACGACCCGGTAGGCGACGGCCGCCTTGCCGGTCGGCGACCAGACGACGCTCTTCTCCCGGCGCAGCGCGAAGTAGCCGAGGGAGTCGCGGTCGCCGTGGCGCTCCAGCAGGGCCCGCAGCCGTTTCTCGTCGTCCTCGGTGAGCGGGTCGACGGCGCGCCGGGAGCGGAACGCGGCGTAGAGGACGGCGAGGACGAGGACCGTACTGAGGACGTTGACGGCGACGCTGACCCAGTTCGGCGTGGAGATGCCGGGGTAGTGGGAATCGTCGGCGGCGACCGAGACCAGCCCCAGCGTGCCGTAGCGCCAACGCTCCGCGAACGTCGAACGGTGGGCGTCGTCGGCCTGGTTGGTGGCCGTCACCAGCAGCGCGGCGAGCAGCGAGGACACCAGGAGGCCGCCCACCGCGACGGCCGCGGCGAGTTTCGGGTTGGACCGGTCGCCCTTGGCGTAGAACTCCCGCCGGCCCAGGAGGAGGGCGGCGACGAAGGCGGCGGTGAGGGCGAGGGAGATCCAGTTCTGCGCGTACCGCCGCATCTCCGGGAAGGCCATGGCGAAGCCGAACAGCGCGAGGAACGGGCCGCCGAGCGCGAGGTTCAGGATCCACGCGGCCCGTTTGCGCCGCCGCATGGTGATGGCGAGGAACGCCGTGAACACCCCGGAGGCGAAGCCGGCCGTCAGCAGGTACGGCGTGAACAGGTTCTCCTGGTTGTGGCGCCGCACGTCCTGCCCCAGGGAGACCCATACCGCACTGAGGAAGTTGACGAACGCGACCGCCCGCAGGTACCAGACGGCGAAGGCGGCGGCCCGCCGCGAGGCAGCGGTGGGCCGGTGGTCCCGAACGGGCGCAACGTGGACATCTCCCATGAAGGGTGATCATATGGGCGCCGTCGCGGCGAACGTCCGCATTGGGCGGCCGGGCACGGCTCCGCCCCGGTGATTACTCCTTCGGCTCCGCCGGCGTTCCGGAATCCCCCGTCTCGCCGGCCTCGGCGGCCCGCGCGAACTCCCTGAGCTCGGCGAAGGCGTCCGGCTCGGCCCGCACGCCGGACTCCCCGGCGCGGCCGGCCTCCCGGACCTGCCCGGACGTGCCGGCCTGGGCAGGAGCGCCGGGCTCCTCGGACGTCCCGGGCCGCTCGGCAGGCGCGGACCCCACGGACTCGTCGGCCGGCCGGTCGGCGGCGCTCACCGGCTCCGGGGAAGCGTCGGCCTCGTGACCGGTGGACCGCAGCTCCGGGTACGTCTCGGCCTCGTGGCCGGTGGGCTGCGGTTCCGGGGAAGCCTGGTCGACGGGCTGCGGCTGCGAGGAAGCCCCGACCTCCTGTTCGGCCGACCGCGCCTCCCGGGGTGCCCCGGTCTCCTCCTCGGTGGACCGCGGTTCGCCGGAGCCGGTCTCCGCCGGCTCGCCGTCGGCGGTCGTCCCCTGCTCCGTCTGCTCCGTCTGCTCCGGCAGCTCCGGCAGCTCCGCCGCGAGGGCCGCCGCGGCCTGGACCAGGGGCAGCGCCAGCAGGGCGCCCGCGCCCTCCCCGACCGTCACCCCGTGGTCCAGCAGCGGTTCGAGCGCCATCCGGTCGAGTGCCTTGGCCTGGCCCGGCTCCCCGCTGTTCTGGCCGGCCAGCCACCAGTCCGGCGCCCGGAACGCGATCCGCTGGGCCACCAGCGCGCAGGCGGCCACCACGACCCCGTCCAGGATGACCGGAAGCTTCCGTACCGCGCTCTGCAGCAGGAAGCCCGTGATCGCCGTCAGGTCGGCGCCGCCCACCGTCGCCAGCAGCTGGAGCTGGTCGCCGAGCACGGGCCGGGCCCGCCGCAACGCGTCCCGGATCGCCGCGCACTTGCGCATCCACGCCAGGTCGTCGATCGCCAGCCCGCCCCGCCCGGTCACCACGGACGCGTCGGTCCCGCACAGCGCGGCGACCAGCACACCCGCCGCGGTCGTCCCGCCCACGCTCACATCGCCGAGCACCACCAGATCCGTACCGGAGTCGGCCTCCTCGTCGGCGACCGCGGCGCCGGCCCGGAAGGCGGCCTCCGCCTCCTCGGCGGTCAGCGCGTCCTCCAGGTCGATCCGTCCGCTGCCGCGCCGCACCCGGTGCCCCGCGACCTCGGCGGGCAGGGTGGCGGGGTCGCAGTCCAGGGCCATGTCGACGACCCGCACCGGCACCCCGAGGCGCCGGGCGAGCACGGACACCGGACGGGCGCCCTCCAGCACCTCGCGCACCAGCCGTCCCGCGGTGCCCGCCGGCCGTGCGGAGACGCCGAGTTCGGCGATCCCGTGGTCCCCCGCGAAGAGCACCACCCGGGGCCGTTCGATCGGCCGCACCGGCACGGACGACTGCGCCGCCGCGAGCCACTCACCGAGCTCGTCCAGGCGGCCCAGCGCCCCGGGAGGCACGACCTGACGCTCCCGACGCGCCTCGGCGTCGCGGCGCACCCCACCGTCGGGGCGCTCGATCAGATCGGTGAAGTCGTCGAGATTAAGCGGGCTCATTCGCCGAACAGTACCGGCCCCGATCGAACGGATCGGCGCCACATGGCCACCACGTCTCCCGCACGTCGTTGCACCCGGGATCATGATCCCTTACGTTCCCATTTGCACTGGATTGTCGTACGACCTGCCGTACGGCCCGCGCACCCGGGAGCCGCCCATGTCCGCACCCTCCGCACCGTCCGCCCCACCGGCGTCCTCCGGGGATCCGGCGCCCCCCGCACCGACCGCCCCGCCGGAGCCGGCCGCCGAGTGCGGCCCCCGCCTGCCCCCGGTGTACGAGCCGCGCCGCGCGGACTGCCCCTGGTGCGCGTCGAAACGGCTGCGCGGTCCGGGCGCCCTCCCCGTCGACGAGTGCCGGGACTGCGGTCACCTGTTCCAGAACCCCCGGCTCACCGTGGGGAGCCTCGCCGCCCGCCTCGGGGACGCCGGTGAGGGATGGTCCGCGGTCCGCCGTCACCGCTCGGCCGCCCGCGCGATGCTGTCGTTCCCGGAGCCGGAGGGCTGGCTCGACGTCGGCGCGGGCCGGGCCCACTTCGCGGCGGTGGCCAAGGAGTTGTTCCCGTACACGTCCTTCGACGGCCTCGACCCCACGCCCCGCGTGGAAGCGGCGCGCGCGGCCGGCCGGCTCGAGGAGGCGTACGTGGGCCCGCTGACGGACCCGCACCTCGTGGCCCGGCTGCGCGGCCGCTACGACGTGGTCAGCATGTTCCAGCACCTGCAGCGCGCCCCCGACCCGCGCGAGGAACTCCGCGCCGCCCTCGCGGTCCTGCGGCCCGGCGGCCATCTGCTGCTCGAACTCCTCGACCCGCACAGCGTGCCGGCCACCGTGCTGCGCCCCTGGTGGCTGGCCCGCACCCAGCCCCGCGCCGTCCACCTGATCCCCCCGGCCAACCTGCGGGCCGTGCTGGAGGCCCAGGGCTGCACGGTCGTCACCCCGGGCCGGCGTGCCCGCCTGGCCCAGGTGCACCGGCTCGTCGTCCGCAAGGCGACCCGGACGACCCGGGCGGTGCCCGTCCGGGTCCCGGCGGACCCGCCGGCCTCGCCGGCCGCCCCCGACTCACCCTCGTAGCGTGACCGCCTGGCCCGCCACCACCAGCAGGACGTGCTCGCACTCGCTGGCGAACGCGGCGTTCAGGCGGCCCAGTTCGTCCCGGTAGCGGCGGCCGGACGCGGTGGCCGGCACGATCCCCGAGCCGACCTCGTTCGACACGGCGACCAGGGTGCGCCGGGTGGCCCGCACCGCCTCCGTCAGCTCCCGCACCCGCTCCCGCAGCGCACGCTCGCCGCCGTCCGCCCACTGCGCGTCGTCCCACGCCCCGGCGGAGTCCATCGCGTCCGTCAGCCACAGCGACAGACAGTCGACCAGCAGCGGCGGCCCGTCCTCGGCCAACAGCGGTACCAGGTCGCAGGTTTCGGACGTACGCCAGGAACCCGGTCGCCGCTCCCGGTGGACCGCGACCCGTGAGGCCCACTCGGTGTCCCCGCCGCGGGTGCCGCCCGTCGCCACGTACAGCACGTCGGGGAAGGCCTCCAGCCGGCGTTCGGCCTCCAGCGACTTTCCCGACCGGGCCCCGCCCAGCACCAGTGTCCGCCGCGGCACGTCCGGCACGTCCGCCACGTCGGGATAGACGCCCACCGTCAGAGTGGTCCCGTCGGGCACCGCCCGCGCGCCCGCCGCCGCCAGCCGCCGCCGCAGCTCGGGCCCCGGCGGCACGTCGTGGTCGAGGTGCACGGCGACGACGTCCGTGGCCGGCCCGACCGCGCCCACCGCGCGCAGCCTCGCCAGCGCGTCCGGCCGCCCCACCACGTCCGCGAGGACCAGGTCGTACGCCTCGGCCGGCCGGCCGTCGAGGCCGGCCGGCGCGCCACCGGGCGGCAGGTACAGCAGCCGCCGGCCGTCGGGGCCGGTCACCGCGTAGCCGGTGCCCGGCGCGTCCATCGCCACCGCCCGCACCCGATGACCCGTCAGCAGCGCCAACTCCCGCCCGTCGGGCACCCGGCCGGGCTGCGGCAGCCCGG
Organism: Streptomyces sp. NPDC005574; assembly: GCF_040605435.1. Taxonomy (NCBI): domain Bacteria; kingdom Bacillati; phylum Actinomycetota; class Actinomycetes; order Kitasatosporales; family Streptomycetaceae; genus Streptomyces; species Streptomyces sp. NPDC005574. Next base: position 14,245 of record NZ_JBEXCW010000116.1, on the reverse strand, counting down.
CCGGCACCTCGACCGCCGGTCCGTTGTGCGGATGCGTCAGCAGCACCTGCCGTACGCCGGTCAGCGACTGTCCCGCCCGCGCGGCGGCGAGCGCCGCGCCGGGCGTCAGGTCGAGCAGCAGCGTGCCGTCCACGAGCAGCGCGGTCGCCGCCCGCGCGTACGCGCCGAGCGCGGTCGCGCAGGCCGCGCAGGGGCAGTCGGGTCGGGGAAGTCCCGCGGGGGCGCCGGTGCCGAGCAGAGTGAGTTCCACGCCCTGATTTTGGCTTGTCCCAGCAGGTCTTGCGCGTCCGGCTAGGCTCTGAGCGGGAGCCGGACCAAGATCCGGCTTCCGCTCTGCATGTGCTCATACGTTGGAGGCGTACATGGCGGCATGGACGTGGCGGTTCGAGAAGGCCGACGGGGCGGAGGTCCAGCCCTCGGTCGTGCCCGAGGAGTTCACCACGCAGGGGGACGCCGAGTCCTGGATCGGGGAGCACTGGAAGGACCTGCTCGAAGGCGGCGCGGACCAGGTGCGGCTGTTCGAGGACTCCGCGGAGATCTACGGGCCGATGAGCCTGCGCGCGGCCGAGGACGCGTAACGAGCGGGGCGGCGGTCCCACAGGGCCGCCGCCCTCCGTCCACCGGCGTGTTCGGGGCGGGTCAGCCGCGGACGCCGCACAGGTGCAGCAGCGCCGCGACCCTGCGGTAGGGATCGGTCCGCCCCGCGCGTTCCTCGGCGGCCAGCAGACTCTCCAGATCGGCCGGGATCCCGGCCGAGTCGGCGGCCGTGTCCGTGAAGACCCGCACGCCGTACCACGCCTGCAACGGCGCCCCGATCCCCGCGAGCGTCCCGGTCAGCGTGTCCAGCCGGTCCGCGCGGACGTCCAGCCCGAGCCGGTTGCGGTACGACACCGAGTCGAAGGCGTCCAGCGCGCCCGCCCAGTCACCGGACAGCCCCGGCCGCATGGCCAGCGCGTCGCCGTTGCGCACCAGCAGCGAGAGCAGCCCGCCCGGGGCGAGCATCCGGCCCAGCCCCGCCAGCAGGGCGTCCGGACCCTCGACGTACATCAGTACGCCGTGGCACAGCACGACGTCGAAACTGCCGGGCAGGAAGTGCACGCCGGTGTCCCGGCCGTCGCCCTCCACGATCCGCATCCGCTCCCGGATGCCCTCGGGCTCCCCGGCCAGCGCCTCACGGGCCGCCGCGACCATCCGCGCGTCCTGCTCGAGACCGGTGACCTGGTGCCCGGCCCGGGCCAGCCGCAGGGACTGCGTGCCCTGGCCCATCCCCACGTCGAGCACCCGCAGCCGCCGCCCCACCGGGTACCGGCCGACTATCTGCTCGTCGAGCTGCCGGGCCACCAGCTCCTGCCGTACGACATTGCGCAGACCGCCCAGCCCGCTCAGCCAGGCGTCCGCCGCACCCCCGGAGAACGACGTCGCGCTCAGGGCCGCTCTCCGCGCTTGACCTGCGGCTTCGGCAGCCGGAGGCGACGCATCTGGAGCGAGCGCATCAGGGCGTAGGCGACGGCGCCCTTCTTGTTCTGGTCCCCGAAGCGCTCCGCCAGCTTCTTCTTCAGGCGGAAGCCGGTGGCGATCGAGTCGAGCACGATCAGCACGATCACGACGAGCCACAGCAGCAACGCGATGCTCTGCAGCGCCCCCACCCGCACCATGCTCAGCACGAGGATGACCACGGCCATCGGCAGGAAGAACTCGGCCACGCTGAAACGCGAGTCGATGAAGTCACGCGCGAACTTGCGGACCGGGCCCTTGTCGCGGGCCGGCAGGTACCGCTCGTCGCCGCCGGCCAGCGCCTGGCGCTGCCTGTCCATCTGCGCACGGCGCTCGTCGCGCTGGCGCTTGGCGGCGTCCTTGCGCGTCGTCGGCGTCGTGGCGACGCTGCGACGCTGGGACTGGGCCTCACTGCGCTTGGGCGTGGGGCGGCCCTTCGGGGCCTGCGGATGACGGGACTGAGTGGAGTCGGTCACCGCCGCCTTGGCGGCGGGGCCCTTCTCTTCCTTGGCGCGGCTACGGAACACAAAACCCAAGGGTACGGGGTGCGAGGGCATGGACCCCAGCCCGCTGGGGAACGATCCGGCAACACCAGTCGTCATGAAGGGGACAGAGGGGACGTTGCACGCGCTTCCGCCCGCCGGTGTCCTGGGTGTCCCTGAGAGACCCCCCGGGTTTCCCCGGGAGACACCTACTCCCTACGCCGGAGCGGGATCGCGCGCAGTCGTCCTTGGGGAGGACCACATCCGTCCCCGAACAGTGCGGTAATGGATGCAGGGCCCGTACTGTGGGTTCTGTCGCAGGTGCTGAAGCCGGAGTCCGTCAGAAGGGGGCGCGCGAAGCCCATGAGCGGTGTCATGAAGCGTATGGGGATGATCTTCCGCGCGAAGGCGAACAAGGCCCTTGACCGGGCCGAGGACCCGCGCGAAACCCTCGACTACTCGTACCAGAAGCAGCTGGAGCTGCTCCAGAAGGTGCGCCGCGGTGTCGCCGACGTGGCGACCAGCCGCAAGCGGCTGGAACTCCAGCTCAACCAGTTGCAGTCGCAGTCCACCAAGCTGGAGGACCAGGGCCGCAAGGCGCTCGCCCTCGGCCGCGAGGACCTGGCCCGCGAGGCGCTGTCCCGCCGTGCCGCCCTCCAGCAGCAGGTGACCGACCTGCAGACGCAGCACGCCACGCTCCAGGGCGAGGAGGAGAAGCTCACCCTCGCGGCCCAGCGGCTCCAGGCCAAGGTCGACGCCTTCCGCACCAAGAAGGAGACGATCAAGGCCACGTACACCGCGGCCCAGGCGCAGACCCGGATCGGCGAGGCGTTCTCCGGCATCTCCGAGGAGATGGGCGACGTCGGCATGGCGATCCAGCGCGCCGAGGACAAGACCGCGCAGCTCCAGGCGCGGGCCGGCGCGATCGACGAACTGCTCGCCTCCGGAGCGCTCGACGACCAGTCCGGGCTGGCCAAGGACGACATCCAGAGCGAGCTGGACCGGCTCTCCGGTGGTACTGATGTGGAGCTGGAACTGCAGCGCATGAAGGCCGAGCTGGCCGGCGGTCCCTCCGCGGGCCAGCAGGCCATCGAGGGCGGCGCCGGACAGCCGCAGTCCCAGCAGCAGCCGCAGGACACCCCGCGCTTCGACAAGCAGTAGTCACCGGACGGCGGCCGGGGTCCACGCCGAGGAGGGCGACATGATCGTTCGGATCATGGGTGAAGGACAGGTGAGGCTGGCCGACAGCCACCTCACCGAGCTGGACAGACTGGACGACGAGCTCCTGGCCGAGATGGAGAAGGGCGACGGCCCCGGCTTCCGCCGCACCCTCGGAGCCCTGCTGTCCAGGGTCCGCGAACTGGGCGTCCCCCTGCCCGACGACTCCCTGGAGCCGTCCGGGCTGATCCTCCCGTCGCCCGACGCGACGCTGGAGGAGGTCCGGGACCTGCTGAGCGACGACGGGCTCATTCCCGGCTGACCCCGCCCACCCGCCTTCCGGATCCGGCCGATCCGCCGGTGTCCGCCGGCGCCCGGTCCGACGCGAAGTGACGGGCCGGGGAGACTCCTCCCACAGGTCCGTCCCGTTCCGCCCCGGCCCTGGCTTCCGTACCGTTGCCGGACGTGAGCACCCTCGATCGCGCCCGGCGCCGGCTGACAGCGCATCCGCTGGCCCTGGACGCCGTCCTCGCGGCCGGCGTGCTCGGCTGCATGGTGGCCGGTTCGTTCGTGGACCCGCACGGCGAGAACGGCGTCAGCTGGGGCGTGCGCACCCCCGACCCGCTCAGCCTGGTCCTGATGACCCTCGGCGCCGCCGCCCTGGTGTTCCGCCGCCGGGCCCCCATGACCGTGCTCGCCCTGACCGGCACGGTCTCCCTCGTCGAGTGCGTCACCGGTGACCCCCGCGCCCCCGTGGCCATGTCCGCGGTGATCGCCCTCTACACCGTCGCCGCCTCCACCGACCGCCCCACCACCTGGCGCGTCGGCCTGCTCACCATGACCGTCCTGACCGGCGCCGCGATGCTCGGCGGCCCCCTGCCCTGGTACGCGCAGGAAAACCTCGGCATCTTCGCCTGGACCGGCATGGCCGCCGCCGCGGGCGACGCCGTCCGCAGCCGCCGCGCCTTCGTGCACGCCATCCGCGAGCGCGCCGAACGCGCCGAACGGACCCGCGAGGAGGAGGCCCGCCGCCGGGTCGCCGAGGAACGCCTGCGCATCGCCCGCGACCTGCACGACGTCGTCGCCCACCACATCGCCCTGGTCAACGTCCAGGCAGGGGTGGCCGCCCACGTCATGGACAAGCGGCCCGACCAGGCCAAGGAGGCCCTCGCGCACGTTCGGGAGGCGAGTCGTTCCGCGCTCAACGAGCTGCGTGCGACGGTCGGCCTGCTCCGGCAGTCCGGCGACCCGGAGGCGCCCACCGAACCGGCGCCGGGCCTCGACCGGCTCGACGAACTGGTCGGCACCTTCCGCAGCGCGGGCCTGCACGTCGAGGTCGCCCGCGCCGACCACGGCACCACGCTGCCCGCCGCCGTCGGCCTGGCCGCCTACCGGATCGTGCAGGAGGCCCTCACCAACGTGCAGAAGCACGCCGGGAGTGCGGTGAAGGCCGAGGTCAGCGTCGTGCGCGTCGGACCGAACGTCGAGATCACCGTGCTCGACAACGGCTCCGGCGAGGACGAGGACCCCGACACCGGCGGCGGCCACGGACTGCTCGGCATGCGGGAGCGGGTGACCGCCCTGCGCGGCACCCTCACCACGGGTCCCCGCTACGGGGGCGGGTTTAGGGTGCATGCGATCCTGCCGGTCAAGGTCCGCACCGCCGCCACGCGAAAGCCGGGGGAGCCCGTATGACGATCCGTGTCCTGCTCGCCGACGACCAGGCGCTGCTGCGCAGTGCCTTCCGGGTGCTCGTCGACTCCGAGCCCGACATGGAGGTCGTGGGCGAGGCGTCCGACGGCGCCGAGGCGGTGCGGCTGGCCGGGGAGCAGCGGCCCGACGTGGTGCTGATGGACATTAGGATGCCCGGCACGGACGGGCTCGCCGCGACCCGCATGATCAGCGCCGACCCGTCCCTCACCGACGTCCGCGTGGTCATCCTGACGACGTTCGAGGTCGACGACTACGTGGTGCGGTCGCTGCGCGCGGGCGCCTCCGGGTTCCTCGGCAAGGGCTCCGAACCCGAGGAACTGCTCAGCGCGATCCGGGTCGCGGCCGGCGGGGAGGCCCTGCTGTCCCCGGCGGCCACCAAGGGCCTGATCGCCCGCTTCCTCGCCCAGGGCGACGGGGACGAGGACCGCGACCCGGCCCGCGCCGAGAAGCTCGGCACGCTCACCGTGCGCGAACGCGAGGTGCTGGTCCAGGTGGCCGGCGGGCACTCCAACGACGAGATCGCCGAGCGGCTGGAGGTCAGCCCACTCACCGTGAAGACGCACGTCAACCGGGCCATGGCCAAGCTGGGCGCCCGCGACAGGGCCCAGCTCGTGGTGATCGCCTACGAGTCTGGCCTGGTCCGTCCACGGGTGGACTGAGCGGCCGTGCGTGCCGCGCGCCCGCCCCCGGTGGAGCGGGAGCTCGTGGAGGCGCGCGCACAAGGGGTCGGACGACGGGGCCGGGCACCTGAGGTGCCCGGCCCCGTCCGCCCAGCGAAGAGCAGCCGGTTTACGGCAGCGCCAGCATCCGTTCCAGCGCGAGCTTCGCGAACGTCTCCGTCTCCCGGTCCACCTCGATGCGGTTGACCAGGTTGCCCTCGGCCAGCGACTCCAGGGTCCACACCAGGTGGGGGAGGTCGATGCGGTTCATCGTGGAGCAGAAGCACACCGTACGGTCGAGGAACACGATCTCCTTGTCCTCGCTCGCGAAACGGTTCGCCAGCCGCCGTACGAGATTCAGCTCCGTGCCGATGGCCCACTTCGAGCCGGCCGGAGCGGCCTCCAGGGCCTTGATGATGTACTCGGTGGAGCCGACGTAGTCCGCCGCCGCCACGACCTCGTGCCGGCACTCCGGATGCACCAGTACGTTCACGCCGGGTATGCGGGTGCGCACGTCGTTCACCGACTCCACGCTGAAGCGGCCGTGCACCGAGCAGTGACCCCGCCACAGGATCATCTTCGCGGCCCGCAGCTCCTCCACCGTCAGCCCGCCGTTCGGCTTGTGCGGGTTGTAGAGGACGCAGTCCTCCAGCGACAGCCCCATGTCCCGCACGGCGGTGTTGCGGCCCAGGTGCTGGTCGGGCAGGAACAGCACCTTCTCGCCCTGCTCGAACGCCCACTCCAGGGCGCGTTCGGCGTTGGAGGAGGTGCAGATGGTGCCGCCGTGCTTGCCGGTGAACGCCTTGATGTCGGCCGAGGAGTTCATGTACGAGACGGGCACGACCTGCTCGGCTATGCCGGCCTCGGTCAGCACGTCCCAGCACTCGGCGACCTGCTCGGCCGTCGCCATGTCGGCCATCGAGCAGCCGGCCGCGAGGTCGGGCAGGACCACCTTCTGGTCGTCGGACGTCAGGATGTCCGCGGACTCCGCCATGAAGTGGACACCACAGAAGACGATGTACTCGGCCTCCGGGCGCGCGGCCGCGTCACGGGCCAGCTTGAAGGAGTCGCCCGTGACGTCGGCGAACTGGATGACCTCGTCGCGCTGGTAGTGGTGGCCGAGCACGAAGACCCTGCTGCCGAGCTTCTCCTTGGCGGCACGGGCGCGCTCGACCAGATCCGGGTCGGACGGCGAGGGCAGGTCGCCGGGACACTCGACGCCCCGCTCGCTCCTCGGGTCGGCCTCACGGCCGAGCAGCAACAGGGCGAGGGGCGTCGGCTGTACGTCGAGCTCCTGCGTCTGGGCGGTGGTCACGTCACGCACCCTTTCTACTTTTCGTCTAACTGACGCTATCTATCATATCCGGTTCACGTCACTTTGACGACGGCCATAGCGTCGATGTGACATCAATCCCGGTGCCGGAACCCGGTGGAGGCGGTGGCCCGGGGTACCCGGTGCCGTCCGGCGGTCGCTGTTCGCTTCGCCGCGCGTGTGCGAGCATGAAGAGAGAGACGAGAAAGAAGCGCTCTGCCCGGAATGAATCCGCCGCTCCGCCGGTTGCAACCGTCGGCAAGCAGTCTCCGTACAACCTTGGAGAGATGTAGATGTCCGTATCGGACGAGACCAGCACCGTCACCGACGGCATCATTCTGTCCGACGCCGCCGCGGCGAAGGTCAAGGCCCTGCTCGACCAGGAAGGCCGTGAGGACCTGGCGCTGCGTGTCGCAGTCCAGCCCGGTGGCTGCTCCGGCCTGCGCTACCAGCTCTTCTTCGACGAGCGTTCCCTCGACGGCGACGTGGTCAAGGACTTCGACGGCGTCAAGGTCGTCACCGACCGCATGAGCGCCCCGTACCTGGGCGGCGCGTCGATCGACTTCGTGGACACCATCGAGAAGCAGGGCTTCACGATCGACAACCCCAACGCGACCGGCTCCTGCGCCTGCGGCGACTCCTTCAGCTAGGAGCTGCCCGGCCCGTCGTCCGCCCGGACGGCACCGGCCCGACCGCGCGAAAGGCGGCGGCCCCCTTCGACGGGGCCGCCGCCTTCGCGCTTCCCGGCGCGTCCGGGATCGGCGCTGGTGCCGTGACCGGAAGGGTTTGCCGGAAGCTCGCGGCGTCCGGCGCGGTGCGTCGCAAGGCGGAGCATCGCCCGCGTACTGGATGTACTCGGGTGATGCGACAACGCGGCGAAGTGCCGTGCCGGGCGTCGCGAGCCGGTGAACCTTTCCGGTCACGACACTAGCGTGCCTCGGTCGTCGCCGGCAGCCGCGCTCCGGCCTTCTCCAGCGGGACTCCCGCGCCGTCCGCGTCGACGACCTTGCGGTCACCCAGCGGCGCGTCCAGCCGCACGGTCTTGTGGTACTGCTTCGCGATCATGATGCAGACCTTGTCGGGCCAGGGCGTCGCGGTCACCTCGACCGTCACCCGGACGGCGGACTCGCCCGCCGACACCTTGTAGTCGGCGCAGACACCGCCCGTGAACGCCACGGTCAGCTCCTTGCCCTCGGCCGTGTAGCCGTCCACCGCGACCGGACGCGGGGCCGCCGTCGAGGTCGCCCCGTCGCTCGGCGCGGCCGGGTCCGTGGTCGTCAGATACGCCGGGTCGACCGCCGGATGCGTCACCGTGAAGGCGTCCTGCGCCCCCGAGGCCCGCACCCCGAACAGCCAGGACGGCACCAGCGCCGCCCGCCCGTCCACCACGTGCGCCGCGAGCCCGAACACGGCGGTGTCCACCGTGATCGTGTTCCGAGCCGGCGTGGCCGTCGGCGCGGCCGGCGACTTCGGGGCGGACGTCGACGTCGAGGAGCCGCAGGGCGCCTCCAGCCGCTCCCCGAGGGGCACGGGACTGGCGCAGCCGCCGATGCCCATCCGGTGGTCGGCCACCGGCTCGGTGTTCATCCGGTCCAGCGTCTCGTCCGCGCCCAGCACCGGATACGTGTCGCTCTTCACCGGCGCCTCCAGCCGGCCGCTGCCGCCGATCACCTGGCCGTCGGCGCTGACGGTGAGCCCGGTCGTCCAGCCGTAGGTGGGCAGCCCGCCGATCACCGGATCGGCGTTCACCACCCGCTGGGCTCCCATGACCCGACTCGCGTCGACCTTGGCGTCGTCCTGGCCGACCGCCTTGAGGACCGGGGCGGCCGCCTTCTTCGCGGCCTCCTCGCCCACCGTGTCCCCGGCCGGGTTCGCGGGGTCGTCGGCGCACACCATCGCGCTCTTGCAGGAGTCGGTGCCCGGCAGGTACCGGTGGAACGTCCAGGCGCCCGGCGCCTGCCGGCCCACCCGCAGGCTGGGGCCCGCGCCGTCCGTCACCGGCCCGACCTGCCAGTCCTGGCCGCGGACCACCGGGGTTCCGTCCACGCCGAGGGCCTTCGCGAGGCGGGCCACCTCGTCGCGGGTGACCTCGCCCTTCGCCCGGTACACCGGCGCCGAGGAGGGGCCGTCCGGGAGGGTGCCGGCGGCGCGGTAGGTGACGCCGTAGGGGTTCGGCTCGCCGGGCGCGATGCCGTTGGTACCGCCCTCCTGCCCGGCGGAGTCCTCCAACAGAAGTGGCGGGGGAGTGCCGTCGGAGCCCGGGGCGGCGGAGCCCGGACGGGCGTCCGCACCCCCGGAACCTCCGGAGGCGGTGGCCGCGAAGTACGCCCCGCCCCCGCCCACCAGCAGCACGGCGGCCGCGACGGAGGCGACGACGAGCGGGGAGCGCCGCCGGGCCGGCTCGGCGGAGGCGGGGTCGAGGTCGGGGGCGTGGGGCGGGTGGCCGGCGTCCGCGTCCGCGTTGCCGGACACGGGGGCGGGGGCGGTGGTCGCGGTCACGACGGCCGCATCCGGATGCGGTGCCTCGGCCTCGGCGGTCCCGGAAGCCTCCTCGGCCTCGGCGGTCCCGGAAGCCTCCTCGGCCTCGGCGGCGTCGCCCGTTGCAGAAGCTTCGGCACCACCTTCAGCGGCTACGGCCGCTGCGGCGGGAGTGTCCGACGCGCCCGAGCCGGACCCCTCCGAACCGTCGGCGCCCTCCGAGTCGTCCACGGCGTCCGCGTGGTCCGAGGCCGGCTTCGGGGTGGCCTTCGCCTCGCCCCCTTCAGAGGCCTCGGCCCCCTCGGTCGCCCCGACGGAGCTGTCGACGCTCTCGACGGCCTCGGAAGCCTCGGCCCCCTCGGACGCCCCGACGGAGCTGTCGACGCTCTCGACGGCCTCGGAAGCCTCGGCCCCCTCGGACGCCCCACCCGTCCCGGAGGCCCCCGCGGCGTCGTCGTTGTCGGGTCGCTCGGTGTTCACCGCATCGCTCCTTCGGCTGCGCACAGTCCCTGTGGTCCCGACCCGGCCCCGCCCGTTCGGGCGTGCCGGTGGGTCGTATCCCGCATCCCCTTTCCGGGGGACGGCGATGGGACGCAGCGGGGGAGCGCACGGTTCCCCGAAGAGCGCGCGGTTTGGAAAAGAGCGCCGGGCGGCTCCCCCCGGTCAGTCCCCGTAGTCCGACATCGCGTCCAGCAGCCGGGCCGACGCCGGCGGCACGGTCACGCCGTGGATGAGCGACGGGGACACGGGCAGGGCGGTGATCCGGTCGGGAGCGGCCCAGTGAGGGGCCATCCGGGCGCAGTCGACCCGCAGCGACGCGAGGTCGCCGTCCGGGTCGGCCGGGACGGGGGCATGGACCTTGAGGTTCGTCATGGCGGCACCGTAAGCACGTCGAAGTCCGCGGAGAAAGATCTACTATCGGGTAGTTTTGCATGCTTCCCGGTGGCACGCAGCCTCGCAGAGCCCTGCCCGACCCGGTAGCGTGAACTGTCAAGTCGTCTCCCCGCAGGAGAGTCCACGCCGTGCGCATCGCAGTCACCGGCTCCATCGCCACCGACCACCTCATGACCTTCCCCGGCCGATTCGCCGACCAGTTCGTCGCGGATCAGCTGCACACGGTCTCGCTCTCCTTCCTGGTCGACAACCTGGACGTCCGCCGGGGCGGTGTCGGCGCGAACATCGCGTTCGGCATGGGCCAGCTCGGCACCCGGCCCGTCCTCGTCGGCGCCGCAGGCTTCGACTTCGACGAGTACCGCGCCTGGCTCGACCGGCACGGCGTCGACACCGAGTCGGTGCGCATCTCGGAGACGCTGCACACCGCCCGCTTCGTGTGCACCACCGACGCCGACCACAACCAGATCGGCTCCTTCTACACGGGCGCCATGAGTGAGGCCCGGCAGATCGAGCTCAAGACCGTGGCCGACCGGGTGGAGGGACTCGACCTGGTCCTGATCGGCGCGGACGACCCGGAGGCGATGCTCCGCCACACCGAGGAGTGCCGCTCCCGCTCCATCCCGTTCGCCGCCGACTTCTCCCAGCAGATCGCCCGGATGAACGGCGACGAGATCCGGATACTGCTGGACGGAGCGACGTACCTCTTCTCGAACGAGTACGAGAAGGGCCTCATCGAGTCGAAGACGGGCTGGAGCGACGCCGAGATCCTCACCAAGGTCGGCCACCGCGTGACCACTCTGGGCTCGCGCGGGGTGCGCATCGAGGCCGTCGGCGCGGACCCGATCGAGGTGGGCTGCGCGGAGGAGGAGCGCAAGGCCGACCCCACCGGCGTCGGCGACGCCTTCCGGGCCGGTTTCCTCTCCGGCCTCGCCTGGGGCGTCCCCCTGGAGCGCGCCGCGCAGGTCGGCTGCATGCTCGCCACGCTGGTCATCGAGACGGTCGGCACCCAGGAGTACACCCTGCGCCGCGCCAACTTCATGGACCGTTTCACCAAGGCCTACGGCCACGACGCCGCCGCCGAGGTCCGGACGCACCTCGGCTGACCCGCCCCACCGGCTCAGGAGAGCCGGCGGACCACGTAGGCCGAGCCCTGGTCCGCCGGCTCCTCGCCGACGTACTCCTGTCCCCGCATCTGGCACCAGGCCGGGATGTCCAGCCGGGCCGCCCCGTCGTCGGACAGGACACGGACCAGGCCGCCCACCGGCACGTCCCCGATGACCTTCGCCAGTTCGATCACCGGGACCGGGCAGCGCCGGCCGAGGGCGTCGACGACCAGGACGTCGTCCCGCACCGCCGTCTCGGGGGCCACCGCCCCCAGTTGCTCGCGCACCGCGGCGACCGCCCCCGGCAGCACGTCCAGGAACCGGTCGACCTCCTCTGCCGGGGTCCCGGGCGGCAGCGACACGCGGACGTTCCCCTCGCTCAGCACGCCCATCGCCTTCAGCACATGGCTGGGCGTCAGCGTGCTGCTCGTGCAGGACGAACCCGAGGAGACGGAGAACCCGGCCCGGTCCAGCTCGTGCAGCAGGGTCTCGCCGTCGACGTAGAGACAGGAGAAGGTGACGATCCCGGGCAGCCGCCGCTCCGGGTCGCCGACCACCTCCACGTCCGGCACCGTCCGCGCCACCCGCGCCCGGATCCGCTCCGTCAGTTCCCGCAGCCGGGCCGCCTCCAGGGCCGCCTCGGCGCGCACCGCCCGCAGCGAGGCCGCCGCGGCCACCACGGCCGGGATGTTCTCGAACCCGGCCGCCCGCCCCGACTCCCGCTCGTCCACCGGCCCCTGGGGCGCGAACCGCACCCCCTTGCGCACGGCGAGCAGGCCGACACCCGAGGGGCCGCCCCACTTGTGGGCGCTCGCCGTCAGCAGCGACCAGTCGCCCGCCACCGGCGCCCAGCCCAGCGACTGGGCCGCGTCCACCAGCAGCGGCACGCCCGCCCTCCGGCACGCCTCGGCGACGGCGGCCACCGGCTGCTCGGTGCCCACCTCGTGGTTGGCCGACTGGAGACAGGCCAGCGCGGTGTCGGCGCGCAGCGCGCTCTCGTACGACTCGACGGCCACCGCGCCCGAACGAGCGACCGGTACCTCCGTCACCGTTCCGCCGTCCGCCTCGAACACCTCCGCCGAATGGAGGACCGAGGAGTGTTCGACCGCTGACACGATCAGGTGACGCCCGACGCGGCGCCGGCCCGCCAGCGCACCGGCGATCCCGGAGTGCACCGCGCGCGTGCCGGAGGAGGTGAAGACCAGTTCGTCCGGCCGGCACCCCACCGCCTCGGCCGCCGCCTCCCGCGCCGCGTCCAGCAGCAACCGGGCCCGTCGGCCCTCGCGGTACAGCCGCGCCGGGTCGGCCCAGCCCTCGTCGAGGGAGGCCAGCAGGGCCTGGCGGGCCACGGGATGGAGGGGGGCGGCCGAGGCCGCGTCGAAGTAGGACACACCGCAACGGTAGGACTCAGGGCCCCCGCGCCGAAGCGCGGGGAACGGCGCGACCAGCCGTCACGTCGCCGCGACCGCCCTGGATCCGGGTCTCCCGGCCCGCCGTCCACCCCGGACTCACCGTCAGAATCGGCCCATGGCCGCCCAACCCGGCCCGTCGGCGTGACCCGGTGAGCCATGTGCGGCGCGTTGCCCCCCCTCCCCGCGCGACCCCAAAACGCGTCCAGTAGGGTTTGGTCCGCATAAACATCCAAACCCCTGCCCGACGCAGGGCGGCGACCGACCAGCGAGAAGGCCGCAGCCGTACAGCGCGGGCGAGACTCTCGGGAAGGCGCTACGTGAGTCCCAACGGCTCCGACCGCTCGCCGCGGCGCCCGATGCGGCGGAAGCTGCTGCAGGCACTGACCGCGGGCCTGGTCCTGGCGACCGCGACCGGTTGCACATACAAGGACTTCCCCCGCCTTGGCATGCCCACCCCGACCACGGAAGAGGCTCCGCGGATCCTCTCCCTGTGGCAGGGCTCGTGGGCGGCCGCGCTCGCCGTGGGCGTGCTGGTGTGGGGCCTGATCCTGTGGAGCGCCATGTTCCACCGGCGCAGCCGCACCAAGGTCGAAGTTCCCCCACAGACCCGGTACAACATGCCGATCGAGGCGCTGTACACGGTGGTCCCGCTGATCATCGTCTCGGTGCTGTTCTACTTCACGGCTCGTGACGAGTCGAAGCTCCTCAGCCTCGACAAGAAGCCCGACGTCACCATCAACGTCGTCGGCTTCCAGTGGAGCTGGGGCTTCAACTACGTCGAGCCCGTCGCGGGTTCCACCGGTGACGCGAAGACCGACAAGAACCTGGCCGCGATCCCGAACCGGTTCGCGGACGCGTTCCCGGCGAACGCCGGCGGTGTCTACGACGTCGGTACGCCCGGCACGCGGAACCCGCAGACCGGCAACCCCGGCCCGACCCTCTGGCTCCCCAAGGGCGAGACGGTCCGCTTCATCCTCACCTCGCGCGACGTCATCCACTCCTTCTGGGTGCTGCCGTTCCTGATGAAGCAGGACGTCATCCCGGGCCACACCAACTCCTTCCAGGTGACGCCCAACAAGGAGGGGACCTTCCGTGGCAAGTGCGCCGAGCTCTGCGGCGTCGACCACTCGCGGATGCTGTTCAACGTGAAGGTCGTCTCCCCGGAGCGCTACCAGCAGCACCTCGAAGACCTCGCCAAGAAGGGGCAGACCGGTTACATTCCCGCCGGCATCGCGCAGACGGGCCACGAGAAGGACCGGGAGTCGAACGTCCTGTGAGTATCCTCAACGAACCCCAGGGTGCCGCGGCAGCAGGGTCCCACTACGCGGACGAGCTGCCGGTCCGGCGCCAGAGGCGTGGCGAAATCGTCATCAAGTGGCTGACGACCACTGACCACAAGACGATCGGCACGCTGTACCTGGTCACGTCGTTCGCGTTCTTCTGCATCGGTGGCGTGATGGCGCTGTTCATGCGCGCCGAGCTGGCCCGGCCGGGTCTGCAGATCATGTCGAACGAGCAGTTCAACCAGGCGTTCACGATG
>NZ_JBEXCW010000115.1:0-21783 GCF_040605435.1 Streptomyces sp. NPDC005574 | reverse complement strand
GGGCTTTGGCGCGTCATACCGCAGACAGCCTCGGTTACCTCTTCCACCTTGCTGTGAGCGAACTTGATCAGGCGTCAGCACGGAAACCGGCCTTCGCCGCGATGTCTTCGCCGGAGGGGGCTTACACGCCCGCGTAGGAGTGCTTGCCGGAGACGAAGATGTTGACGCCGTAGTAGTTGAACAGCCAGCAGCCGAAGGCGATCAGGGCCAGGTAGGCGGCCTTGCGGCCCTTCCAGCCGGCCGTGGCGCGGGCGTGCAGGTAGCAGGCGTAGGCGACCCAGGTGATGAACGCCCAGGTCTCCTTGGGGTCCCAGCCCCAGTAGCGGCCCCAGGCGTCGCCCGCCCAGATCGCGCCCGCGATGATCGTGAACGTCCACAGCGGGAAGACGGCCGCGTTGACGCGGTAGGAGAACTTGTCGAGGGACGCCGAGGCGGGCAGCCGCTCCAGGAACGAGGTGGCGAACCTCCCGGGCTCGCCCCCGTTCGCCAGCTTGTTCTCGTAGGAGTCCTTGAACAGGTACAGGATCGTGGCGACCGCGCCGACGTAGAAGACCGCCCCGCACAGGATCGCCGTCGACACGTGGATGTACAGCCAGTAGGAGTGCAGCGCCGGCACCAGCTGGTCGCTCGCGGTGTACAGGACGGTGACCGCGATGCCGAGGTCGAGCAGGACCGTCGTGATCAGGAACAGGCCGAGCCAGCGCACGTTCTTCCGCAACGCCAGCAGCGTGAGGTACACGCCGACGGCGACCGTGGAGAAGGTGATGTTGAACTCGTACATGTTGCCCCACGGCGCCCGCTCCACCGAGGCCGCGCGGGCCACGACCCCGGCCAGCTCGACGAGGAAGGCGAGCACGGTGAGGGACACGGCGATCCGGCCGTACAGGTCGCCCTGCTCGTCACCGCCGTGGGCGCCGGGCCCGTCGGGCACGTCCCGCGCACCGGCCGCGGCCCGCACGACGACCTGCGGCCGCTCCAGTACGGCGGTGGCGCCCGCCTTCCGCACGGTCACGGCCGGTGCCTTGCCCCGCTGCGCCGGGGTCAGCGCGGCGGCGGTGCGGCCGATCTTGCTGCGGCTGCCGAAGATCCATTCGGTGATGTACGCGAAGAAGGCCAGGGTGTAGACGGCCATCGCGGAGTAGATGAGCGTGTTGCTCAGGCTCGCCAGATGTTCGTTGGTCGCGATGGCGAGGTCGGTCACGGCGGCGGAAGTCACTTCGTCTCAGCCCCTTCGGAGGGTGCCACTGGGGGTTCGGGAACGGGGGTGTCGTCGCCCGGCTCCGAAGCGGGGTCGGGGGAGTCCGAGGAGCCGGTGCCGGGTTCGGGGGCGCCCGGTGCCTGGTCGTAGAGGATGCCGGCGAGGTCGCCGAGTTCCTCGGGCACCTTGGCGGACTCGCTGCGGCCGAGCCCGCCCATCTCCACGAGGGTCACGCCGTCGGCGCCCCGGACCGCCCGCACCCACACTCGGCGGCGCTGGATGAACAGGGACCCGGCCAGACCGAAGATCGCGGTGACGGCGCCGCCCAGGGCCCAGCCGCTGCCGGGCTGCCGGGTCACCTGGAACCCGGCCCACTCCTCGACCTTGTCGAAGGTGACCGAGCCGGCGCCGCCGGGCAGCTTCATGGTCTCGCCGGGCTTCAGGTTCGCCCGCAGCTGCTGCCCCTTGGAGTCCTTGAACCCCTTGAGGTTGGTCTTGTCCAGCTGGTACACGCTCTGCGGGATGCCCGAGTCGACGCCCAGGTCACCGTGGTACGCCGCCAGGTTCAGGACCGGGTTCAGCAGCGCCGGGAACTGCGAGACGACCGCGCTGTTCGCACCGCCGTACGTCGGCAGGAAGGCCGCCTGGAAGCCGAGCTGTTCCTTGACCCCCCGCGCGTCGCGGTAGCCGTCCATGACCTTGGCGGCGCCGGTGGAGGTGACGTTGGCGTCCAGCGGCAGCAGCGGCACGGCGTCGCTGTAGACGACCTTGCCCCTGCCGTCGCGGACGGTGAGCACGGGCGCGTAGCCGTGGCTGACGAGGTAGACCTTCGAGTCGCCGATCCGCAGCGGCTCGTTGACCTTGATCGTGGTCCGCTTCCTCTTGCCGTAGGCGCCCTCGCTGTAGGCGAGGTCGGCCTGGAAGGTGCGCGGGGTGCCCCGGTTGGGGCCGGTGAGCTCGTAGGTGCCGGTGAACTTCTTCAGGGTGAAGCTGAAGGGGTCCAGGTCGTCCTGGCTGAAGAGGCTGCCGGACTTGAAGTCGTCGTACTGGGTGAGGGTGTTGGAGAACCCGCCACCCTCCACGATCAGCTTGTCGCCCTCCGACTTGTACAGCTGGCCCCAGGCGAACGCGGTCAGCATCACGATCAGCGCGATGTGGAAGGCGAGGTTGCCGACCTCGCGCACATAGCCCTTCTCGGCGGCGACGGCGTCACCCGCGAGGTGCGCCCGGAAGCGGCGCCTGCGCAGCAGCTCGAGCGCCGCCTCACGGACCTGCTCCGGTTCGGCCGTGGTGCGCCAGGAGGTGTAGGCGGGCAGCCGGGTCAGGCGCCGCGGGGCGCCCGGCGGACGGCCGCGCAGCTGGCCCACGAACTGCCAGGTGCGGGGCACGATGCAGCCGATGAGCGAGACGAACAGCAGGATGTAGATCGCGGAGAACCACACCGAGCTGTAGACGTGGAACAGGCCCAGCTTGTCGTAGACCGGCGCGAGGAAGGTGTGCCGGTTCTCGAAGTCGGCGACCTTCGACGCGTCGACGTTGGTCTGCGGGATCAGTGAGCCGGGGATCGCGCCGAGCGACAGCAGCAGGAGCAGCAGCAGCGCCACCCGCATCGAGGTGAGCTGCCGCCAGAACCAGCGGAGCCAGCCGACGAAGCCGAGGGCGGGGACGCCCGCCGCCTCCTCCTGGGGGGCGGTGGACAGCTGGGAACCGGCGGCCCCGAGGTCCTGCTCGTCGGCCCGCTCCGCCGCCGCGTCGGCCGCGTCGCGGCTCGTCTTCATCGTCCCGCTCATCGTTCAGATCCCCACAGTGAAGCCGTTGGACCAGGTCTGCATCTCCTGCACGATCCGGTCCCACGCGCCGGTCAGCAGCAGCACGCCGGTCAGGATCATCATGGTGCCGCCGATGCGCATGACCCAGACATAGTGGCGCTTGACCCAGCCGAACGCGCCGAGCGCCTTGCGGAAGGCGACCGCGGCGAGCACGAACGGCAAACCGAGGCCCAGGCAGTACGCGACCGTCAGTATGGCCCCGCGGCCCGCGCTGCCCTCGTTGAAGGAGAGGAACTGCACGGAGGCCAGGGTCGGGCCGATGCAGGGCGTCCAGCCGATGCCGAACAGGGCGCCGAGCACGGGAGCGCCGGCCAGGCCGGCCACCGGCCGCCGGTGGAAGCGGAACTCACGCTGGGTGAGCCAGGGCATCAGGCCCATGAAGAAGACGCCCATGAGGATCATGAGCACCCCGAGCACGGTGGTCAGGGTGCCCTTGTACTCCTGGAGCGTCTGCCCGAAGTAGCCGAAGAAGGCGCCGCCGGAGACGAACACGGCGGTGAAGCCGAGGACGAACAGCGAGGCGCCGGCGACCATGCGGCCGCGGCGGGCCTCGGCCAGGTCGGTGCCGCTGACTCCGGTGACGTAGGACAGGTAGCCGGGCACGAGCGGCAGGACGCACGGGGAGAAGAAGGAGACGAGGCCGCCGAGCAGGGCGACGGGGAAGGCCACCAGCAGGGCCCCGTTGAGGACTGTCTGGTTCTCCGCGGCGAGCGTGGACACTGCGCTCACGTCACTTCTCCGCGAGGACGGGCTTGAGCATGGCGCGCAGCTTCTCCTCGCTGAGCGCCTGGAGCGCACGCGCCGCGACCCTGCCGTCCCGGTCGATGACGAGCGTGGAGGGGATCAGCTGCGGATTCAGCGTGCCCTTCTTGAAGCGGAGCATCAGCTTGCCGGTCGGGTCGTACAGGCTCGGGTAGCTGATCCCGTAGTCGGTCTCGAACGCCTTGGCCGGACCGACGCTGGTGTCGCGGGTGTTGATGCCGACGAACTGCACGCCCTGGCCCCTGACGTCCTTGTAGACCGTCTCGAAGTTCTTCGCCTCGGCCCGGCAGGGCGGGCACCAGGAGCCCCACACGTTGACGACGACGACCTTGCCCTTGTAGTCGGCGACGTCCAGCCGGCCGCCGTCGACGGTCGGCCCGGACAGTTCCGGGGCGGCGGCCCGCCCGTCCTTGGCGACGGTCGCGATGCCGTTGGTGCCGGTGACGAAGTTGGTGTTACCGGAGCCGCCGGACGTGCCACCGGAACCGCACGCCGACAGGGTCAGCGTGGCGACCGCGGCACCGGCGATGAGCAGGGCGGCGCGGTTACGCGTACGCGTCGGGCGGTTCGTGCTGTTCAAGCGCAGGGAGGCGCGACTGGCGGCACTCATGTGAAAAGTTTCGCATGTCCGTTCCGGGGATCTTGCGCACCCCCCTTGCGGGCGGAAACCCGCATATCAGGCGCCTTGCCCGGAGCCCTCCGCGGAGCTCTGCCCTGCCTTCGGAGTCGCCCGCAGGAACTCCTTCCAGCCCCCGGCCGGCTGCTGCCCGACGTCGAGGGTGCGCAGCTTCGCGAGCACCTCGGGGCGCTGCACGTCCAGCCAGTCCGTGAACTGCCTGAAGGAGACGAGCCGCACGTCCTCGCCCTTCTCCTTCTCCCGCGCGATGTACTTGAACGCCTCCTCGACGGCGTCCATGTAGATGCCGCCGTTCCAGTGCTCGAAGTGGTTGCCGACGAAGAACGGCGCCCGGTTCGTCTCGTATGCCCGCTTGAAGCCCGCTATGTACGTCTGCGACGCCTGCCGCCGCCAGGCCGGGTAGTTGTAGGCGGGCGCGTTCGTCGAGTTGACCGACTGGTTGGCCAGCATGTTGTAGTCCATCGACAGGACCTCGAAGCCGTGGCCGGAGAACGGTATCGCCTGCAACGGCAGGTCCCAGATCCCCTGCCGCTTGTCCGGCCAGGTCTGCCGGCCGCCGGGCGAGGAGGCGTCGTAGCGCCAGCCGAGCTCACGGGCGGTGGGCAGCAGGTTGTTCTGGCCGAGGAGACAGGGCGTACGGCCGCCGACGAGCTCCTTGTCGTAGTCGAAGGGCAGGGCAGGCAGCTCGGTCCACCCCGTGTTGGTGCGCCACTCCTTCACGAACTTCTTGGCCTGGTCGATCTCGCTGCGCCACTGCTGGGGCGTCCAGTTGCCCACGGTGCCGTAGCCGGAGCAGAAATGGCCGTTGAAGTGCGTGCCTATCTCGTGCCCTTCGAGCCAGGCGCGCCGCACGTTCGTCAGCGTCGCCCGGACGTGCTCGTCGGTGAGGTAGCCGATGTCGGAGGCGCCGCGCGGGTTGTTGGGCGGGTTGTAGAGGCGCTTCTTCGACTCGGGCAGCAGGTACAGCCCGGAGAGGAAGAAGGTCATGTGCGCCTCGTGCTCCCTGGCCAGGTCCAGGAAGCGCGGGAAGAGACCGTTGCCGACCTCGCCGGCGCCGTCCCAGGAGAAGATCACGAACTGCGGCGGGGTCTGCCCCGGCTCCAACGGCTCGGGCTTTCCCGGCTGGTGGGGCTGCTTGCCGGTGAACGAGGTCGAGCCGTCCCCGAGCGGGCGCGCGGGATGCGGCGTGCTGCTGGGATGCCTACCGCCGGAACCTCCGGCCCGCCTGGGCTCGTCCGAGGGGGTGAGACCGCCGCACCCCGCGAGTCCGGCGGCGGCCGCGGCGCCCGCGCCGAGACCGAGCATTCCCCTTCGGGTAAGAGCGCTCATCGCATCCCCGTTCGTCACGTTCCCTGGTGGTCACCCATTCAGAGGACATGACGAACAGGAAGGTTCCCGTCGAACACGTGTATTCCGCAACGAATGTCACGGACGTGTCATGACGCGGCCCCGGGCGGGCCGGAGGCGCCCTCGCGGACGCACTCCCGCCGCCTCAGGCACCCTCGCGGTGCCTTTGCGCTGCCCTTTCAGGCACCGAACGCCTTGCCCTGGCCCTTCACCGGCCGGGCACCCGCGAGGAGATGGGCCGGCACCAGGTCACGGGCCGGCTCGGTGTAGCCCACGGCCACGATCCTGTCGCCGTGGTAAGTGAAGGTCGTCAGCGAGGCCAGCGTGCACTGCCGCTTGCGCGGGTCGTGCCACAGCCGCCGCCCCTCGACCGCGCTGCGCACGATCCAGATCGGCAGCTGGTGACTGACCAGCACCGCCTCGTGCCCACGCGCCGCGTCCCGGGCGGCGTCCAGCGCCCCCCGCATCCGGGCGACCTGCTCGACGTACGGCTCACCCCACGACGGCTTGAACGGGTTGACCAGGTGCTTCCAGTTCTCCGGCCGGCGCAGCGCGCCGTCCCCCACACCGAAGGTCTTGCCCTGGAAGACGTTCTCCGCCTCTATCAGCCGCTCGTCGGTCGCGATGTCCAGGCCGTGCGCCTTCGCGATCGGCGCCGCCGTCTCCTGCGCCCGCTCCAGCGGGGAGGCCACGACGTGCGTGACGTCCCGGGGCGCGAGGTGCTCGGCGACCCGGTCGGCCATCCGCCGCCCGAGGTCGGAGAGGTGGTACCCGGCGAGCCGCCCGTAGAGCACCCCGTCCGGGTTCGCCACCTCGCCGTGCCGCATGAGGTGGACGACGGTGATCTCGCTCTCGGGGACGCTGTCGGCGTTGTCGGGGACGCTGCTGTCGGTGCCGTTGCTGTGGGTGCTCATGCCGCCGTGGCCTCCGCCGCCGCTCGGGCCGCCGCCGGAAGGGCGTCGGCGATGCGCTGAACGGCCCGCTCGTCGTGGGCCGTGGACACGAACCAGGACTCGAAGGACGAGGGCGGCAGATAGACGCCGTTCGCCAGCAGCGAGTGGAAGAACGCGGTGTAGCGGAAGGAGTCCTGCTTCTTCGCGTCCTCGTAGTCACGGACCGCGCGGTCGGCGAAGAAGACGGAGAACATGTTGGACGCGTTCTGCACCCGGTGCGCGACGCCCTCCTTGGTGAGGGCCTCGCCGACCAGGGAACGGATCTGCGCGGAGACCGCGTCGACCGTGTCGTAGGCGGCCTGGTCGAGCAGGCGCAGCTGGGCGAGGCCGGCGGCGGTGGCGACCGGGTTCCCGGAGAGGGTGCCCGCCTGGTAGACCGGCCCGACGGGCGCGAGGTGCTCCATGATGTCGGCCCGCCCGCCGAAGGCGGCGGCGGGGAAGCCACCGCCCATCACCTTGCCGAAGGTCATCAGGTCGGGCCTGACCCCGTCGACGCCGTACCAGCCGGCGCGGCTGGTGCGGAAGCCGGTCATGACCTCGTCGGAGACGAACAGCGCGCCGTTCTTCCGGCAGGTGTCCTTCAGTCCCTGGTTGAACCCGGGCAGCGGCGGCACGACCCCCATGTTGCCGGGCGACGCCTCGGTGATCACACAGGCGATCTCGCCGGGGTGGCGGTGGAACGCCTCCTGCACGGCCTCCAGGTCGTTGTACGGCAGCACGATGGTGTCGCCGGCCTGGGCCCCGGTGACACCCGGGGTGTCCGGCAGGGCGAACGTGGCGACACCCGAACCGGCCGCGGCGAGCAGCGAGTCGACGTGACCGTGGTAACACCCGGCGAACTTGATCACCTTGGTGCGCCGGGTGAACCCGCGCGCCAGCCGGATCGCCGACATCGTCGCCTCGGTGCCGCTGGACACCAGCCGGACCTGCTCCAGCGGCTCGATACGGTCCACCATCTCCTCGGCGAGCGCGACCTCGCCCTCACCGGGCGTACCGAAGGACGTGCCGCGCGAGACTGCCTCCTGCACGGCCGCGATCACCTCGGGCCGCGCGTGCCCGAGGATCATGGGCCCCCAGGAACACACCAGGTCGACGTACTCGCGCCCGTCGGCGTCGGTCAGGTACGGGCCGGTGCCGGACACCATGAACCGGGGCGTGCCGCCGACAGCGCGGAAGGCACGTACCGGGGAGTTCACGCCACCGGGTGTGACGGCCGCCGCACGGTCGAACAGTGTCTGCGACACGGGCGCTTCGTATGAATAAGGCAGTTCGCTCATGACCTGCGACTTCTCCGACTTCTCGGACTCCGGTTGCCAGTGACCTCCTCAGAGTAGGCCAGCGGCGGCAGGCGTCCGGGAGCGGCGGCGGCCCCTCCGCCGACCGGACTCAGCACCCCGGTTCTGCGCTATCTGCGAAACTGGGCCCCGATAGGCGCAGCTCACAGGGACCATGGTGCCGAGGAGGTGCGAAGATCCCGCGGGCAGGTGTTTCAGCGCACGTTTCGGCGGGCGGCCGTGGGGGAGGTCACTGACACGATGATCGGGTTGCGCGGCGGGGGCCACGCGTCCTAGAAAAGCAGTCGGGTGGAGATATGCATCGCGGTGGCGGACTGGGCGAGGGGACTGACGACCTGGGTCCTCGACGTGCCAGGCGGGGACGGCACCGGCGCGAGGCTGAGGAAGCCGCCGGGGCCCGACAGGGACACGGCGTACCGAGTGAGTCCGAGCGGCTCGACCGGCGGGTCGAACAGCTGGGGGCCGAGAGCAGGAATGGTGGTCGGGTGGGGGTGACGTACAAGTACTTCGGCGCACCTGACGGCGCGACGGCGGCCCGCGTCCCGATCTCGATGCGCCCCGAGGAACTCGGCGGCGACGAGCTCGGCATGAACGGCATGTTCACCAAGATCAAGCCGGAGACGATGGCCGCCATGGTGCTCACCGGCATAGAGGGCGTCCCGCTCAACAAGGTCCCGCCCCTGGAACTGGTCGTCCTGCATCCCGACTACGCGGTCGTCAAACTCCCGATGACGGTCGTGGACCCGCTGCGCGGCATCGGCGAGGAAGCGGTCGGCGCGGCCGCCTTCATCTGGTCGACGGTCCCGGACCGCGGCGGCCCGAGGGACGCGTTCAACGTCTACCAACTCCTGCACGAATGGCAGGACTTCAGCCATCGCTTGCATGAGGCGGGGCACCAGCCGTACTGCCTGGTCTGGCCCTGAGCCGGTTCCGAGCTGTTCACCGGCGGCGCTGAACACAAGCGCCGTCGCGCGCGTACGAACGGGGGACACGGCTCCCGGGCCGCAGTCGCCCGCGCCTTTCCCCGTCTAGGATCAGTCTGATGACCAGCCCGCAGCAGGACTCCGCACGACCGCCCGCCGGGCGGTGGCGTGCGCTGCTCGTGCTGGGTCTGCTGGCCGGACTGCTGGCCATGCACGCGCTGGCGCCCGGGGGCACGGTCCACGAACACGCCGGGACCGGGAACATGACGGCGGCCGTGCCGGGCCCGACGGCCTCGGCGCTCTCGCTCACCTCCGCCGACGGCTGCCACGGTGACGGGGACTGCGGCGGCGGGCACCTTCACCACGCCGACTCCACCTGCGTGTCGGGTGCGGTCGGCGGCGGACCGCTGCTGCCGGCCCTGGTGCCCGACCCGGTCGCCGCACCCGCGCGCGCCGACGCCCTGCGCTCGTGCGCGGCCACGGCCCCCGACGGCGCCCGCGCGCCTCCCTCACTCGCGGAACTGCAACTCCTGCGGATCTAGACACCCCTCTCGCACCCCGCCCCGGTCCGGCGGCGCGGTGCGCCTCGGCACGTCCAGATCCCGTACGACCTTCCACAGCAGGAGTTCCAGCATGCGCACCACCCGTACCCTGATCCGCCGCGCGGCCCTCGTCGCGGTGGCGGCGACCGCCGCGCTCACCCTCGCCGCCTGCGGCGGCGACAACGGCGACAGCGCCTCGTCCGCTCCCGCCTCCGCCTCCTCCACGACCGGCGCCGGCAGCACCGCCGCGGCGCACAACGCCCAGGACGTGACCTTCGCGCAGGGCATGATCCCCCACCACCAGCAGGCCCTGGCGATGGCCGGACTGGCCGCCGACCGGGCCTCCTCCGCCCGGGTCAAGGACCTCGCCGCGCGGATCGAGAAGGCCCAGGACCCCGAGATCAGGACGATGAGCGGCTGGCTGACGTCCTGGGGCGAGGACGTGCCGGCGTCCGGCTCGATGCCCGGCATGGACCACTCCGACGGGTCCGGCATGGCCGGGATGATGGACGACAAGGACATGGCCGAGCTGAAGAAGATGTCCGGCACGGACTTCGACACCATGTTCCTGACCATGATGGTCGAGCACCACAAGGGCGCCGTCACGATGGCCGGCACCGAGAAGGACAAGGGCGAGTACGGTCCCGCGACGGCCATGGCCGACGACGTCGTCACCGCGCAGACCGCCGAGATCGCCGAGATGAACAAGCTCCTCGGCAAGAGCTGACGGTCCGGGGGGCCGGTGTCCGCGCCGGCCCCCTGCCGCACGCCTCCCCGCTCTCCCCTCGACCTGCGGCTGCCTTCACCCCCTTGCTTCATATACCCCCTGGGGGTATACAGGGTGGAGACGAAGACGAGACGGAGGCGGGTCATGGACCACAGCACGCACGCGACGGCTCACACGGACCACGGGGACGGGGCGGTCACCTGGTCCACGGCGGTCAGGGCGACCCTGCACTGCCTGACCGGATGTGCCATCGGCGAGATCCTCGGCATGGTCGTCGCCACCGCCCTGGGCTGGGGCAACGTGGCGACCACGGTCCTCGCGATCGCCCTCGCCTTCGTGTTCGGCTACTCGCTGACCCTGTTCGCCGTACGCCGGGCCGGGCTCGACCTCAGGGCCGCGGTCAAGGTGGCGCTGGCCGCCGACAGCGTGTCGATCGCCGTCATGGAGCTGGTGGACAACGGCATCGTCGTCTTCACCCCGGGCGCGATGGAGGCCCAGTTGTCCGACGGGCTGTTCTGGTCGACCCTGCTGGGCGGTTTCGTGATCGCCTTCCTGATCACCACGCCCGTGAACCGGTGGATGATCGGCCGCGGCAAGGGGCACGCGGTGGTGCACGCGTACCACTGAGCCCCGCGCGCCGGACCGGCCCCGGACGGGCTAGTCCGGCGCGCGTCGGTCCCCCGTCCCACCGAGGCTGAAGGCCGGGTGCCCGCGTGCGAGATCGGAGACGTCCATGAGGTGCGCTGAGCCGGCGGCAACGACCGGGCCCGAGCCGGGCGGACCGAGCCGGCCTCCCGCGCCCCGCGATCCCCGCCTCCGCCCGTGAGTGCGGCGGCGGTGCGCATCGCGGTCATCGGCGACTGCCCCGTCTTCCAGCACGGTGTCACCCAGCTGATCGACACCACCCCGGACCTCCGCCTGGTCGTGGTCGCGCCGTCGATCGAGAGCGCGGACGGCGGCCTGCGGACGGTGGAGGTCGTCCTCATGGACCTCCAGCTGTCCGCCCCGAAACTCGCCGCGGGTGTGGCGAAGCTGCGGGAGCGGGGACACGCCGTCATCGTCATGTCGTCGTCTCCGCAGATCGACGCCGTCCAGGTGATCCGGGCCGGCGCGAGCGGCTACCTGAGCCGGCAGGCCGAGGGCGACGAGCTGCTGAGCGCGATCCGGATCGTCGGCTCGGGCCGCAGTTACGTGTCGGCGCCGGCGAGTTATCTGCTCGACCGGTCACCGCACTTCACGGACCGCGAGCGGGACGTCCTGAAACTCCTCGCCAACGGCGCCACCGACCACGAGATCGCCCGGGAGCTCCGCATCAGCAAGCACACGGTCCACTCGCACCTGGACCGGATCGGCGAGAAGACGGGGTCGCGGCGGCGGTCGGATCTCACCCGCCTCGCGATCGAGCACGGGCTCACCGACAGGGCGTAGACCTGCGGCGATGTGCCCTCGCGTGGGTAGTCCTACCCCTCTACCCGTGGGTAGCGGTCCCCCTTGACCCAAACGCGTCAAACCCGGACGTTTGGTGGAGGAAGTTCACATCACCGCATCTGTCGGACAGCGAAGCGGCACTGATCCCGTGGCAAGCCGAGCGGTGATGGCCGACGGGGACACCGAGGGATTCACCCGCATTCCCACCGCAGCCGTTCGCGATCAGAGCCGACAAGCTAGGAGAAGCCATGCGCAAGCGCCTCACCATTCTCGCCATCGCAGCGGTGCTCCCACTGACAGGCGCGGCCACGCTCGCGGCGGTGAGCCAGGCAGCGGCCGACCCCGCCAGCAAGACCGTCGTCGTGAAGGGTTCGGTGGACGACTGCGACAACGGATCCGGTGCTCGTCAGGTGACGATCACGACCACCAAGGAATCCCGGACCGACAAGGGGACCGACGTCGAGGACTCGGGCGAGTACTCGATCACCCTGAAGAACGTCCCCTCGAAGAGCCAGAAGGCCAAGGTCACCGTGACCTGCGAGGACAAGACCACTTACCAGGATTCGTTCACGCTCAAGCGGCCATCCGGCAAGACGACGACCCTGCCGGTGGACATCGCGCCGTAGAACCCGCGCACGACGGCCGGCCGGGTCTCGCCCAAGGCGGGACCCGGCCGTCACAGCCCCCCGCCCACCGTGAACCCGATCACCGCCCCGCCCCCCTCACGGCCCCGGGCGAACGGTGCTCCGCCGTGGGCGAGGGCGACCTCGCGGACGATGGACAGGCCGAGGCCGGAGCCGGGCAGGGAGCGGGCGTCGGCGGCGCGGTAGAAGCGGTCGAAGATGCGGACGAGGTCGGGGTCGGCGACGCCCGCGCCCCGGTCGAGGACCTCGACGCGGACGGGTCCGGCGGCCGGCCGGCGGCCCGCCGGACCGGTGACGGCGATCTCGATGGGCGCGGTGCCCTCGCGGTCGAACTTCGCCGCGTTCTCCACCAGGTTGGACACCGCCCGCTGGAGCATGGCGGGGCGCCCGTCGGTCAGGGTGTCGCCGCGCGCGTGGACCAGGATCACCCGCCCGCTACGGCGCCGGGCCACGGACGCCACGTCCTCGGCGATGTCGGCGAGGTCGACCCGCTGCGGCGGTTCGTTGTCGGACTGGCCCGCGGCGAGGTCGACGAGCTCGTTCACCAGGTCGGTCAGTTCGCGGGCCTCCTGGGTGAGGTCGGCGACGAGGTCCTCGCGAGTCTCCGGCGGCAGTTCGTCGATCCTCCGCAGCAGCGAGATGTTGGTGCGCAGCGAGGTCAGCGGCGTACGCAGCTCGTGCCCGGCGTCCTGCACCAGGCGCCGCTGGTCCTCCTCGGACTGGGCGAGACGGCCGAGCATCCGGTCGAAGGCGCGGCCGAGGCGGCCCACCTCGTCGTAGCCGGTGACGGGCACGTCGATGCCGAGCCGGCGGGTACGGGCGACGTCCTCGGCGGCCGAGGTGAGGATCACCAGGCGCCGGGTGATGCGCCGGGCCAGCCACCACCCGAACAGGCCGGCCGCGACGACCACCGCGGCCATCAGGATCAGGGTGCGCCGCTGGAGCGCCCGCAGCAGGTCCTCGGTGTCGCTGAACTCCTGGGCGACCTGCACCGCGCCCCGGCCGCCGCCCAGGGAGACGGTCGCGATGCGGTAGACGTCGTCGCCGACGTCGACGTCCTTGTGCTCGGTCATGCGTCCGGCGGTGGACGCGGCCGCGTGCGACACGTCGGCGGCGGTGACCGGCAGGGGCGGGCTGCCGGGATCGACGACCCCGCCGCCCGGCCCGAGCACCTGCACGTCCGTACGGGCCGGCCGCACGATGTCGTGCCCGGGGGCCGCCGAGGAGAAGTCGTCCGGCGCCATCCGGTGCTGCCGGACCTCGTCGCGGAGGTCCTGCACGACCTCGTCGAACACGGACTCCTGGTCGACGCGGACCAGCCGGGCCGCCGCGCCGTAGGACAGGACGCCGACCAGGACGGTGACGGCGGCGGTGACGGCCGCGAAGGACACCACGAACGTGGTCCGCAGCGACAGCAGCCGGGGCCGCCTTCTGCCGAGCAGCCGCCTCAGGCGGCCCACTCAGTCCTCCCGCAGCACGTAACCCACACCGCGGACCGTGTGGATCAGCTGCGGGGCGCCCGGCTCGTCGAGCTTGCGGCGCAGGTAGCCGACGTAGACGGCGAGGTTCTTGGAGCCCGGGCCGAAGTCGTAGCCCCAGATGCGGTCGTAGATGGTGGAGTGGTCGAGGACGATGCCCGCGTTGCGCACCAGCAGTTCCAGCAGCTCGAACTCGGTGCGGGTCAGTTCCAGCTCGCGCCCGCCGCGCCAGCCCCGGCGCGCCTGCGGGTCCATCCGCACGCCGGCCGCCTCCAGGTACCGCTCGGCCGCCGGCCTCGGGCCGTCGGCGGAACCGGCGGGCGCGGCGGCCACCGCTCCGGCGGCCGGGCCCGCGGCCTGGGCGGGGACCGGGCTGGTGCGGCGCAGCAGGGCCCGCAGCCGGGCGAAGACCTCCTCGACGTCGAACGGCTTGACGACGTAGTCGTCGGCGCCCGCGTCGAGGCCCGCGATGCGGTCCGCGGTCTCCACGAGCGCCGTCAGCATGAGGATCGGTGTGCGGTCCCCCTCGGCGCGCAGCACCCGGCAGACCTGGAGCCCGTCGATGCCGGGCATCATCACGTCCAGCAGGAGCACGTCCGGCGGGGTGCGGTGGGCCTGTGCCAGCGCCTCGACGCCGTCGGCGACCGCGGTGACCCGGTAGCCCTCCAGCGTCAGGGCCCGCTCCAGGGCGTGACGGATGGCGCGGTCGTCTTCGGCGAGCAGCACAGTTGGGGACACCGCTTCAGTGTGCCAAGCCCTCACAGTCGTACGACGTGATGAGCAGCTCACCGGCCGTCCTTCTTACTGGCCTCTCACCCGTGAGGACGCAACCCGGCCCGCGCGCCTACCGTCCTCTCACCCCGCCGCTCCCAGCGCGGCGAGCTGCTGCGCGAAGGGCACGACCTCCAGGTCCGCGGCCGCGGGCTTCCCGGCCGCCTCGGGCCGCTCCGTCCCGGCGTGTGCGGCGGACAGCCCCGCCATCAGCCTCGTCAGCTCCCCCGCCGCCCGCTCGACGCGGCCCTCCAGTCCCTCCGCGCCCCAGTCCTCCGAGGCGGCGTACACGGCGGTCGGGACGACCACCGCCCGCAGGTAGGAGAACAGCGGGCGCAGGGCGTGCTCCAGGACCAGCGAGTGCCGGGCGCTGCCGCCGGTCGCGGCGATCAGCACCGGCTTGCCGGTGAGCGCGTCCGGGTCGAGCACGTCGAAGAACGACTTGAACAGTCCGCTGTACGACGCGGAGAACACCGGGGTGACCACGATCAGGCCGTCCGCCGCCGTCACCGCGTCGAGCGCGGCGGACAGGGCCCGGCCGGGGAAGCCGTTGGTGAAGTTGTGGGCGATCTCGACGGCGAGCTCGCGCAGCTCCACCACCTGGACGTCGACCGGTGCGCCGGCCGGGGCCTGCCGGCCGGCCGCGGCCGCCAGCCGGTCGGCCAGCAGCCGCGTGGACGACGGGACGCTCAGTCCCGCCGAGACGACGACGAGTTTCATGCGGCGGTCTCCTTGTCCTTCGTCGCCGCGGCGAGCAGCGACTGGTGGGTCGGCGCGTCCGGCACATCGGCCGGGCGGTTCTTGGCGAACTCCGCGCGCAGCACCGGCACGACCTCCTCGCCGAGCAGGTCGAGCTGCTCCAGCACGGTCTTCAGCGGCAGCCCGGCGTGGTCCACCAGGAACAGCTGGCGCTGGTAGTCGCCGGCGTACTCGCGGAAGGCCAGCGTCTTCTCGATGACCTGCTGCGGGGAGCCGACGGTCAGCGGGGTCTGGTCGGTGAAGTCCTCCAGGGAGGGGCCGTGCCCGTACACGGGGGCGTTGTCGAAGTACGGCCGGAACTCGCGCACGGCGTCCTGCGAGTTGTGCCGCATGAAGATCTGTCCGCCGAGCCCCACGATGGCCTGCTCGGGCGTGCCGTGCCCGTAGTGCGCGTACCGGGCCCGGTACAGCTCGACCATCCGCTTGGTGTGGTCGGCCGGCCAGAAGATGTTGTTGTGGAAGAAGCCGTCGCCGTAGTAGGCGGCCTGCTCCGCTATCTCGGGCGAGCGGATCGAGCCGTGCCAGACGAACGGCGGTACGCCGTCCAGCGGGCGGGGCGTGGACGTGAAGCCCTGGAGCGCCGAGCGGAACTTGCCGTCCCAGTTCACGACGTCCTCGCGCCACAGGCGGCGCAGCAGGGCGTAGTTCTCGATGGCGAGGTTGATGCCCTCACGGATGTCCTGCCCGAACCAGGGGTAGACCGGGCCGGTGTTGCCGCGGCCCATCATCAGGTCCACCCGCCCGTCGGCCAGGTGCTGGAGCATCGCGAAGTCCTCGGCGATCTTCACCGGGTCGTTCGTGGTGATGAGGGTGGTGGAGGTGGAGAGGATCAGCTTCTCGGTCCGCGCCGCGATGTGGCCGAGCATCGTGGTCGGGGACGACGGCACGAACGGGGGGTTGTGGTGCTCGCCGGTCGCGAAGACGTCGAGGCCGACCTCCTCGGCCTTCAGCGCGATGGCGACCATGGCCTTGATGCGCTCGCGCTCGGTCGGCGTACGCCCCGTGGTGGGGTCCGCCGTGACGTCACCGACGCTGAAGATCCCGAACTGCATGATCGCTCACCCTCCAAGTTGTTTACGATTCAACTATACCCCTCCAACGGGACCCCGCACCCCGGTATTCCCGCCCCGCGCCGGCTCGGCCTCCGGCCCGCTCCGGGGAACGCATGGCGCTCTCCGGGGGGTGCGCATGGCGCCCTCCGGCGGGTGCGCATGGCGCCCTCCGGCGGGTGCGCATGGCGCCCTCCGGCGGGTGCGCATGGCGCTCTCCGGGGGGTGCGCATGGCGCCCTCCGGCGGGTGCGCATGGCGCCTTCCGGCGGAGGGCGCGCGTGAAAGGGTGGCCCGCATGCTCGTCCTCCGCTCCGCCGCCCTCTTCGTCGTCGCCGCACTGTTCGAGATCGGAGGTGCCTGGCTGGTCTGGCAGGGCGTGCGCGAGCACCGCGGATGGCTCTGGGCAGCCGGCGGTGTCCTGGCCCTCGGGGCCTACGGCTTCGTCGCCACGTTCCAGCCGGACGCCCACTTCGGCCGCATCCTCGCCGCGTACGGCGGGATCTTCGTGGCCGGTTCGATCCTGTGGGGCATGGTGGCGGACGGCTACCGCCCCGACCGCTGGGACATCGCGGGCGCGCTGATCTGCCTCGCCGGCATGGCGCTGATCATGTTCGCGCCGCGCGAAGGCTGACCTGTCCGCATCGCGCGACAGCTGAGGGGTCCCGTGACGGCCGAGGGGACCCGCCGGGGCGGACGCCCCGCCCGCCGAAGGCCCCGCGTCGGACCGGAACCCGCCCGGGGCGTCCGCCCGCCTATCCTGGCCGGACAAGGTTCTGATCACCTCCGAGGAGCAGCCCATGGCCCCCGCCGCCCCGTCCGCCGCCTCCCGCATCGCGATAGTCACCGGTGCGAGCGGTGGCATCGGCGCCGCCACGGCCCGACAGCTCGCCGCGGCCGGCTACCGCGTCGTCCTCACCGCCCGCCGCAAGGACCGGATCGAGGCGCTGGCGAAGGAGATCAACGCGGCGGGCCACCAGGCGACCGCGTATCCCCTCGACGTCACCGACCGGGCCGCGGTCGACGAGTTCGCCACCGCCTTCCGGACGGTCGGCGTGCTGGTGAACAACGCGGGCGGCGCCCTCGGTGCCGACCCCGTCGCGTCCGGCGACCCGGCCGACTGGCGTCAGATGTACGAGACGAACGTCATCGGCACCCTCAACCTCACGCAGGCCCTGCTCCCCGCCCTCACGGCGAGCGGCGACGGCACGGTCGTGGTCGTCTCCTCCACGGCGGGGCACGGCACGTACGAGGGCGGCGGGGGCTACGTCGCCGCCAAGCACGGCGCGCACGTCCTGGCCGAGACGCTCCGCCTGGAGATCGTCGGCACGCCGGTCCGTGTCATCGAGGTGGCCCCCGGCATGGTCCGGACGGACGAGTTCGCCCTCAACCGCTTCGGCGGCGACCGGGAGAAGGCGGCGAAGGTCTACCAGGGCGTGGCCGAGCCGCTGACCGCCGACGACGTGGCCGACACGATCAGCTGGGCGGTGACCCGCCCCAGCCACGTGAACATCGACCTGCTGGTCGTGCGCCCGCGTGCGCAGGCGTCCAACTCGAAGGTGCACCGGGAACTGTGATGCCGGACGACGGGCGCGAACAGCGGCGGCTGGAGGAGGAGTCGAGGAACGAACGCATCATGTGGTGGTTCCTCGGCTACTTCCTGTTCGGCATCCACGTCGTGGCCTTCGTCATGATCTACGCGGTGCGCCACGCCCCGAAGTGACCCGGGGCGTGGCGCGTCCCCGCCTCAGCCCTTCACGCAGACGACCTGCCTCAGCTTCGCCACGACCTCGACGAGGTCGCGCTGCTGCTCGATGACCTGCTCGATCGGCTTGTAGGCGGCGGGGATCTCGTCCACGACGCCGGAGTCCTTGCGGCACTCCACGCCTCGCGTCTGGTCCTCCAGGTCCTTCGCCGTGAAGCGGCGCTTGGCCGCGCTGCGGCTCATGCGCCGACCCGCGCCGTGCGACGCCGAGTTGAAGGACTTCGCGTTGCCGAGACCCTTCACGATGTACGACCCGGTGCCCATGGAGCCGGGGATGATGCCGTACTCGCCGGAGCCGGCCCGGATCGCGCCCTTGCGGGTCACGAGCAGGTCCATCCCGTCGTAGCGCTCCTCGGCGACGTAGTTGTGGTGCGCGCTGATCTCCGGTTCGAAGAGCGGCTTCGCCTTCCTGAACTCCTTGTGGACCACGTCCTTCAGCAGCGCCATCATCAGCGAGCGGTTGTGCTTCGCGTACTCCTGCGCCCAGAAGAGGTCGTTGCGGTAGGCCGCCATCTGCGGGGTGTCCGCCACGAACACGGCGAGGTCCCGGTCGACGAGGCCCTGGTTGTGCGGGAGGCCCCGGGCGATGCCGATGTGGTGCTCGGCCAGTTCCTTGCCGATGTTCCGGGAACCGGAGTGCAGCATCAGCCAGACCGAACCGGCCGTATCCGTACACACCTCGACGAAGTGGTTACCGGATCCGAGCGTTCCCATCTGCTTCGTGGCGCGTTCGAGGCGGAACCTGACCGCTTCGGCCACTCCGTCGAACCGCCCCCAGAAGTCGTCCCAGCCGGACGTGGCCAGCCCGTGGAAACGCCCGGGCTGCACGGCGCTGTCGTGCATCCCCCGTCCCACCGGGATCGCCTGCTCGATCTTCGAGCGGAGCCGGGAGAGGTCGCCGGGGAGGTCGTTGGCCGTCAGGGACGTCTTCACCGCCGACATCCCGCAGCCGATGTCCACGCCGACCGCCGCCGGACACACGGCCCCGCGCATGGCGATGACCGACCCGACGGTCGCCCCCTTGCCGTAGTGGACGTCCGGCATCACGGCCAGGCCCTCGATCCACGGCAGGGTGGCCACGTTCCGCAGCTGCTGGAGCGCGCCCTCCTCGACCGTCGCGGGGTCGGCCCACATACGGATCGGGACCTTCGCGCCCGGCATCTCCACGTACGACATGTCGCCCTCATTCCCCCGGAAAACAAACAGAAGTCCCAAATCGCAAAACCGGCGCCAAGGGTCCACGAACAGGACGGCGGACCGGCGTTCACGGCAGTGCGTGCGATACACATTGTCTCCAGTGGGCGCCCCCGTGCGGCAAGCGAATAACCGGCGGGGACACTGTGATCATCGCCGTTCCCCCCGGTGCTCCACCCGGGGACGGACCCCGTCGAGAGGAGCCCGACCGTGCAGCGGAAGGCCTACGTACCCGGCGTCGCCGCACTCCTCGCGGCACTGCTGGCCGGATGCACAGGCAGTTCGGGCGGTGGCGCCACGACGGACGACGCGAACCGGGGTGAGGCCGGCGCGGCGTCCGCGGTGGCCCAGCCGGGCAAGTACCGGGACCTTCCGGAACCGTGCGGGGCGCTGAGCCACGACACCCTCGACTCCCTGCTGCCGGGCATCAAGCAGCTCCCCGACGAACAGCAGCAGGAGGCGGCGTACGCGGGCGAGGCGACGCTGACGTACGACACCGACCGCAAGGTGGGCTGCCGCTGGAAGGTGGAGTCGACGGACGCCACCGACCACCTGCTGGTCGACTTCGAGCGAGTGGTGTCCTACGACAACTCCGTGAGCGACGACAGCGAGGCGGAGACCCTCTTCGCGACCAAGCGGACGGCGGCGGACCTGCCGGAGCCGGCCGCCTCCCTCTCCGGTGACGCGAGCTCGGGCGACGCGGGCTCCAGCGGCGCGAATCCTTCCGACTCCGGCTCCCCCGCCGCGAGTTCGGCCGGTGCGGGTTCGGCCGGCGCGGGTTCCTCCGCCGTCCCCACCGGGTCCCCGTCCGGGTCGGCCACCGCGCCCTCCTCGACCCCCTCCGCCTCGGCCTCGTCCGCCGCGGACGTCCAGCCCCGCGTCCTCACCGACCTCGGCGACGAGGCGTTCCTGAACGACGTGTTGAGCGGTTCGGGTTCGACGGCCCAGCAGCGCACCGTGACTGTGGCGTTCCGCACGTCCAACGTGATCGTGACGATCGAGTACGAGGAGCAGCCGGCCACCGTCGGCGTGGCCCCGGACAGCGCGGAACTGCAGGACAGGGCCCGGAAACTGGCCGCCCGGCTGGCCAACTCGCTCGCCGGTTAGTGCCCCTTCACGCCTCCCGCGGGCCCGGGCGCACAGAGGGCGGAGAACGACCGCACAGTCGGCTCACCGCGTACCGTGGCCCCTCGGACCCGATCCGACGGCAGGAACCACGAGCGTCATGAGTGAAGGAACCATGCAGCGACCAGCACAGCGAGACCTGGGGGCCCCCTCCACGCCGTTGAGGCGGTGGGGGAGCGACGAGCGAGCGAGACGGCGGGGCCGCGTCCTTGTCTGCCTGGCCGCCGTCCCCGTGATGCTGATCGCCGCCGGCTGCTCCTCGGACTCCGGCTCGACCGAGGACGCCGCGAGCAAGAGCACGGCGGGTAGCGGCGGCGTGACGTCCCCCTCCGCGAGCCCGTCACCGACGGTGCAGGCGGCGGCGTACCGGAACCTCCCGGACTCCTGCGGGGTGCTGTCGAAGAAGACCCTGGGCGAACTGGTACCGGAAGGCGCCAAGTCCGGCAAGAAGGGCACTTCGGACGAATCGGGGTCGCGCGGGAGCTGCTCGTGGAGCAGCCTCGACAACAACGGTGTGAAGGGCTCCCAGTTCCGCTGGCTGAACGTCTCACTGCTGCGGTTCGACTCGGACACCGCGCGCGGCTCGGGCGACAAGCAGGCGCAGGCGTACTACGCGAAGCAGATCCAGGACGCGCAGTCGGTGGACGGCGCGAAGAACGCCGCCGCGCAGCCGGTCACCGGCACGGGCGACCAGGCGACGCTGGTGCGGTACGACCTGAAGAAGAAGGAAGGCTCCTTCAAGCAGCAGACGCTCGTGGCGCGCGTCGAGAACGTCGTCGTCACCGTCGACTACAACGGCGCGGGCCTCGCGGGCGAGAAGACGCCGAGCACCGCCACCCTGACGAAGGCGGCCGAGAAGGCCGCGAAGGAGGCCGTGGCCGCGGTGGCGTCGGCGAACGGCGACGGCGGCGCCACGTCGGGTTCCGGCTCGGACGCGGGCACGCCGAGCTCCGCCCCGTCGGCGTCGGCGTCGAAGTCGGCCTCGAAGTCCTCCGCCTCCCCGTCGAAGTCGGCGTCGAAGGCCGCTGGGGCGTCCCCGTCCAGCTCAGCGTCGAAAAAGGGCTGACTGTCACACCGGGGCGGTAACACACAGCTCAGACACGGCATTTGCGGCGGCCCGGCTCCCTCGGCGACCGGGCCGCCGGCCTACCGGCCACGCGTCCCCCGTACACATGTGCCACCCTGATGCGCGCAACAACACGTAAGGGGAGGGGAGTACGGGTGAGCGCGCCAATCCAGCTGACTCGGATGCACCGCATTCTCATCGGCGTGGTCGTGGCCGGCGCGGTCGTCATCGCCGGTATCGGCTTCGCGGGTTCGTACGCGGCGGTCCGCGAGCTGGCCCTGAAGAAGGGCTT
>NZ_JBEXCW010000114.1:8767-22623 GCF_040605435.1 Streptomyces sp. NPDC005574 | reverse complement strand
GGTCCGTGGCCGAGGCCTGCTGGGACATCGGCATTCCTCTCCGTCGATAGGCCGCCAACGAGCGGCACGAACCGACGCAGCCTAGATCGAGTAGATGCCCAACGCCAATGCCAGCCCACGCCACACGACCACCTAAACGCGCTGCTGGCGGTGAGTGAATGGGTGGCCGAGGCCCCCGAAGAACTCCTCGAGCGGCTGGGTATCCGCGTCGACCCACTCTTCCCGAAACGCTCCTGGCCTGCGGAGAAAACGATCCGCAGAGTCCTGACCAGGATCGACGCAAACGCCCTGGACCGGGCGGTCGGGACCTGGCTTGCCGACCGGCAGCAGGACGCGGGCGGGTTGCGGGCACTGGCCGTCGACGGGAAGTCGCTGCGGGGCACCGCCCGCGCCAAGGGCCGGAGAGTCCACCTCCTGGCCGCCTGCGACCACGTCGGCGGGCTGGTCCTCGCACAGATGGACGTTGGTGAGAAGACCAACGAGATCACTCGTTTCCGGCCCCTGCTGGACACGCTGCCCGACCTGTCCGGCACCGTCGTGACCAGCGATGCCCTGCACACTCAAACCGACCACGCCACCTATCTGCGGGGGCGGGAGGCCCATTACATCGTGATCGTGAAGCGCAATACGAAGAAACTCCGCACGCAACTCAAGTCCCTTCCCTGGCAACAGATTCCGCTCCAGGACCGCACCCGCACGACCGGGCACGGACGCTGTGAGATCCGTAGGCTGAAGGTCTGCACGGTCAACAACCTGCTCTTCCCCGGCGCCCGCCAGGCCGTCCAGATCGTCCGCCGCCGCGTGAATCGCACGACGGGGAAGATCAGTCTCAAGACCGTCTACGCGATCACCAGCCTCGCCGCGGAACAGGCCCCGCCCGCCCGGCTCGCCCAACTGATCCGCGGGCATTGGACGGTCGAGGCCCTGCACCACGTCCGAGACGTCACCTTCGCCGAGGACGCCTCCCAACTGCGGACCGGGAACGCACCCCAAGCGATGGCGACCTACAGAAACCTCGCGATCGGAGCCCTCCGCCTCGCCGGTATCCGCAACATCGCCGCCGGCCTCCGCCGGACAGCCAGGGACCAAAACCGCACCCTCACCCATCTCGGCCTCACCTGATCAAGAAGGACGAGGCCCGACTACGCCGAAGCCTTGAGGGCCACAGGGCAAGGGAGTGCGCGAGATCGCTCGAGACGTCGGTCGTAATCCAGGCACCATTTCCCGCGAGCTGCGACGCAACACCGCCACAAGAAGTGGGAAGTTCGACTACCGGACGTCGGTGGCGCAGTGGAAAGCAGATATGGCGGCCCGGCGTCCGAAAACGGCGAAGTTGGTCGCCAATCCGAGGTTGCACGCTTACGTCCAGGAGAGGCTGTCCGCCCAGATCACCACATCTGGCGGCATGCCGATCGCGGGACCGGTGACGGGTTCGTGGACGGGGAGGAACAAGCCGCACCGCAAGGATCGTGCGTGGGTTCAGGCATGGAGTCCAGAGCAGATCGCGAACCGGATCAAGCGTGATTTCCCGGATGATGAATCCATGCGTATCAGTCACGAAGCGATCTATCAGGCCCTCTACATCCAGGGCCGCGGGGCGCTGAAACGCGAGCTCATCCTGTGTCTTCGGACCGGTCGCGCTCTGCGTGCGCCGCGGGCTCGTTCACGGCGCAACAGTCGTTCGACTCCGACGCGGTGACGCGGGTCGCTGCTGGTGCGGATGAAGTCGTCGAATGAGAGCGACAGAGGACCACGCAATGCGGCGAACGCGTCGGCGTTGCGGTCGACGAACGACTGCACGCCGACACCAGCCGCTTCGGCGGCCAGGACGTTCTTCAGAGAGTTGTCGTCGGTTCCGCTGAGCAGACGGACCCGCTCGCCCCGTAGGCGGTGGTGACGGGCCAACGTGTCCGCTTGGACGAGCTCCAGGGCGAAGCCCAGGTGTGGCCGGGCGTTGACGTACGGAATCGTCGTGGTGATGTAGCGGCGTCGTGCGGTCATCGGTCCTCCTACCGGGTAGCGAGGCCTGGTCGCACAACAATCGAGGCCCCGTCCCGGGGCCTCGGATTCGGTACGCGTCCGTTCTCAGCAGCCCCGTTGACGGGGCATCATCCAGTGCTGAGGCGAAAGCGTGATCATGTGCCCGAGCGTAGCAACAGAGCGACGTCGCAGCACACCGTTTTCGCCTTCTCGGCAGCCAATGCACAGGGGCACCCGGGGCAGTACCGGGCGCGAGGCAGGTGTCACCCGGTGCCCCACCCACGCCGCATTGCGCAGGATGAGAACACCGCCTCTTCACCGGTAGGTGCGCGAGACGACCGAGGCGATCGTAGGCGCGGTCACCGGCACCCTCGCCACTCCCCGCACTCTGTTGCTGGGCTGGTACGACGACGGACGCCTGCAGTACATCGGCCGCACCGCCACGCTCACCCAGGCAGCCAGCAGCACGGCTGGCGGGCTGCTCGAGCCGGCGCGGCCCGGTCATCATCCCTGGACGGGTTGGTCGTTCTCCGCCGGGTGGGGCAGCCGAGAGAAGCTGCACGTCACGCTGGTAAATCCCAAGCTGATGGTGGAAGTTGGCATCGACGTCGCTCGTGATGCTGCCGGTCGGTGGCGCC
The DNA here is from genome assembly GCF_040605435.1 of Streptomyces sp. NPDC005574. Taxonomy (NCBI): domain Bacteria; kingdom Bacillati; phylum Actinomycetota; class Actinomycetes; order Kitasatosporales; family Streptomycetaceae; genus Streptomyces; species Streptomyces sp. NPDC005574. The sequence continues at coordinate 20,005 of NZ_JBEXCW010000114.1, read as the reverse complement.
ACCCCGCCCGTTTCCACCGCGTCCGCCCCGACCTCTCCCCCACCGGAGGACGCCGCCGCACGGATCGCAGCACGCGGCGGCCCCGCCGAGCGGACTGAGCGCACCTCGCGCGGGCAAGGAACAGCCCAGCCCGATCCAGGAGGGGGCTGTGACGAAGAACGTGGTCGTTAAGGGCGGTCGCCTACGCGGCGAAAGGCTCCATGAGGCTTCAGCCGAACGATCTTCCTCATGGGCTATAGGTGAGGCCCGGGGACACTGTCACCCGGTCCTGCGGATCGCCATGGTGGCCGCCATCGAGTCAGCGCCGGGTCTCGATCCGGACCGGGCAAGCTTCACCACCGCCCTGGAGACCGCCCGGGACCTCCTGACCGCCGGCCGCGGCGTCGTCCCGGCCGCGGGGGACTCCGATCTGGTCGGCGACATCGGCCGAGCGGTCCTGTCCGACCTGCTCCCGCCCCGCCGTCTGCGCACCAGCATCCGCAAGGTCAAGTGCCCGATCTCCCGCTCCCCCGCCCGCCCCGCTGACAACAGGCCACTGACCAGCCAGAGCATCACCGGCATTGCCATCACGCTCTACACGGCCCACGACACCCCACCGCCGCCACAGGTCCGCCATCGCCGTTCATGGAGCCCGGCCGCCCACACACCGACACCCGCCCCTTCCCGGACGTCGCCGACCGCGGGCCGCCAGCACCGCGTGCTCACCATCATCGCCGCCGAGCCCGGCCGGGCCTGGCACGGCCGCGAACTCGCACGCATGCTGGGCATCACCAACCTGAACAGCTTCTGCGTTCAACTGTCCCAATGGTCAAGCGAGGGCATCATCCGCAAGACGGGGCGCGCTCTCTACACCCTCGCAGGCCATGCCTCTATGCCCTTGACCAGCGCGGACACCGCTTGACTATGCGGCATTGCCTGCGGACCACACGGACCCCGGCCCTGTGACGGACTGGCGCAGGGCAGGACCCTGACCCGAACCCCGCCCTCGGAACGCGAGCTCGGCCTGCGCCCTCTTCATGTGCGACCACATACCTTCGACCGGTTGAATCCACAACGGAGGGTTCTTTGATGGACAGTCACATCGTGCAGGTGAAGATCCACCCTGCCATCGGTGTCGCCCGGGTCGGCAACAGCGCAGAGGCACCCTTCATCGGCCCGGAATCACCGGACCAGAAACCAGCGGACGCCGGCTCCTACAAGGACGCTTCCGGGGCGATACGGAGGCAGGCCGCGCGATTCCGTGTGTACGGCTACAACGCCGCCGGGGAGGTCGTACGGGAGCTGAAGCCGGGCACCGAGGGTGTCACCGAGATCCAGTGGACGGTGCATCTGGCCAACAAGAAGGCCGCCTGGTACCAATTCCATCTGGCGCTGGACATCCCCGAGGGCAAGACGCTCACGGCAGAGCAGTACGGCCGACGCAACGCCGACGTCGTGGGCGCCGACAGGAAGAAGCTGGTCAACGATCCCGGCAGCCGCACCGTTCGCGGCTCGAAGACCGAGACGCAGAAGTTCGACACCGGCAAGGTCATGGACAAGGCGGTGTACCTCGGCGAGATCTCCACCCGTTCCGACGGCCGCCTGGTGGTGCTCGGCGGCCGGGGAAACTCCGCCTCCTACAAGAACCAGCCGATCACCGGGGTCACCAACAACAACACCTGGTACGACGACGTGTCCGACGGCCCGGTCACGGCGAAGGTCAGTATCGACGGCCGGGACCTGACCGCCGTACCGGCTTGGGTCGTGGTGGGACCTCCGCACTACGCCCCCGGCGTGAAGTCCGTCCGTACCCTCTACGACCTGCTCTTCGACGTCTTCGTCAAGTCCGGTTCGCTGACCCGCCCGCAGCAGGTCTCGTTCACCGATCACATCGAGCCGATATTCCGCAGGTTCTGCGATCTGCAGTGGGTCAACCATGGTTTCGCCACCCAGTTCGGCTGGAACGGCCCCAATTTCTTCCTCTCGCCGACGATGCGCAAGAGGCTCGCCGATCCGTCCAACCGGAACCGGGAACTGCGCCGCCAGACGTACGCCTCCTTGCGCGACTACGACCGCGACGGAAAGTCCCCGCTGCCGTGGCCGTGGCTGTACGGCGACGCCATGGCCAGCAAGCCCAAGTCCGTGCTTCAGCACCTGGCGCTGTCGCCGACCCAGGACTGGATGCTGCAGCGTTGGGCGGACGGGGCGTTCGTGGCCGGACCCTTGCGGCAGCCGCACCCCACGGTCGACGAGGCCCCTGCCGCCGAGCAGCCGGGGCTGCTGGACCGGGCGGCCCTGGAGGGCTGCGCCGCCGACGCGTTCCACCCGGGGATCGAGGTCACCTGGCCGATCAGGCACGCGAGCATGTTCAGCGCACCCTTCCGCATCCGGCACCGCGCCCCCGCCACCGCGGAACCCGACTACGGGCCCACCCTCACTCCGGAGGAGGCGGTCTCCGCCACCGGCCCCCTGCAGGCGCAGGGGCCCGGGGACCTCACCCGCTGGATGGCCGCCCCCTGGCAGGCGGACACCGCGAGCTGCCGCTCCGGCTACGAGGTGCTGGCCAACCTGGGGCCCCGATACAGCCCGTACCTGCCGACCTTCTGGCCTGCCCAGGTACCCAACCATGTCCTCAAGGTGGAGGACTTCGAGAAGGTCAACACGCCGTCGGCCGGGAGCGACGACAGCGCCCGGGAGGAGGCGTTCGAGCGGCGGGCGACCTGGCTGCGCGGACTCACCGGCACCATGAACGAGCAGCGCACTCAGATGACCAAGGACTGGGCCAAACTCGGCGTCGTCGAGGTGCGCGACTACACCGTGGGCGACGGGAAGTTCCCCGACCGGATCCTGGTGGAGTCGCGCCCGGGACAACCGCTCGCTCAGGCACCGGACAGGGCGAACCTCGTCAACGTGCAGGTACCCGAGGCGGGGCCGCACGTGTTGGCCGCGGCGGCGGGCCGCTCACCCGAGGGAAGGCTCGCCCCCGAAGCCGTCGAGGCCGAGTCCGCGGCGCGGGCCGTCGGCGAAGCGGCCAGGGCGACCGGCTACCGCGAGGAGGAGATCACCGCCGGATACCTCGAGAAACTCGACCCCTTCCGCGACGCGCGGTGAGCGCCGCCCTCGCTCTCGGCGCGTACACCTACGACGTCGTGGTGGCGGGCGGCGGCCCGGCCGGCTGCGCCGCCGCGCTCATGCTCGCCCGAGCGGGCCGTACGGTCCTGCTGGCGGACGCCGGCACCGGGCCGCCCAAGGTCGGCGAGACGCTCGTACCCGCCGGGCGGGTCCTGCTCGGCGACCTCGGCATAGCCGACCGCGTTCTCGACTCCGGACACCTGCCCTGCTACGGCAGTCTTTCGGCGTGGGGTTCGGCCGACCTGCACACCGTCGACTTCATCAACGACCCGCACGGCCATGGCTGGCACCTCGACCGACGGCTGTTCGACCAGCGACTGCGCGACGCCTCCCGCGCGGCGGGGGCGGAGGTCGCCGAGGGCACGGCCGTACGCGAAACGGTGCGGACGCCGGACAGCGGCTGGACCTTGGTCCTGCGCGGCGGCACGGGCCCTGTCGGCAGCGGGTCGGGGGGCGGGGGCGGGTCCGATGCCGGGCCGGGGTCCGGGTCCGAGGACGGTTCCGGGTCCGAGGCCGGTTCCGGGTCCGGGGGCGGGAGCGGGTCCGCAGGCGGAGGCGGGTCCGCGTCCGGTGGCGAGCGTACGGTGCGCTGCCGCTGGGTGATCGACGCCACCGGCCGCGCCGCCGCGATAGCGGTCCGGTGCGGGGCCCGGCGGCGGGTCCGGGACCGGCTCACAGCCCTGTACGTGCCCATGGAAGCGGACCCGCTGGACACCGACCGCCGCTCCCTCGTCGAGTCCGACGAGGACGGCTGGTGGTACACCGCCCCGCAGCCCTCCGGCGGGCGCCTAGTCGCCTACTTCACCGACACCGACCTGCCGGCCGCCACCCACACCGCACGCCACTTCCACCGACGGATGTCGGCCACCCGCCACGTGTCCCGATGGGTCCACCGGGACGGGCCCCCGCCCACGTCACCCACCGCGCCCCGCCGGGCCGCCGCGCACACGGCGAACCTGGACCGGGTGTACGGAGACGGCTGGACCGCCGCCGGTGACGCGGCGGTCGCCTTCGACCCGCTCTCCTCCCAGGGCGTGCTGACCGCCCTCTACACCGGGCTGAGCGCGGGCCTGGCCGTCGACGCCCGCCTGAGTGGCGTTCCTGACGGCGCGGACTCGTCCCTCGGCGCCTACGCAGACCAGGTCGCGGCCGCACGGAGCGCATATCTGCGCGGCCACCGTGTCATCCACGCCCAAGAGGCCCGCTGGACCGACCGCTCCTTCTGGGCGCGGCGCCTGGCTGACGTGCCCTGACAGCCTCGGCCGGTGCGACCGGAACTGCTCAGGCGCACCGGCCTGAGCAGTTCAGGGGCAGACTTCCGGTGATCCGTCGCGTTGCCAGGAGTTGCGAACTGCCGAACGCGGAGATCACTTCGTACGGCGGCCTCTCGTAGCTTCCTCCGAACAGGACCGTGGCGCTGGCCTGCACGAACCGCCAGTAGAACGCCGCAAGGAAGGCGTTGGCGTCGAAGCCCTTGTCCCACAGCACCAGCATGTCCGGCGTCAAAAGGTGCAGCAACCGGCTGGCATAAGAGGTCTCGCCCTCGTCCCCGGGCCCGAACACGGCACCGATCAGGGACCTCGTCCCGGTCTCGACCAGCGTCATCAACTCCACTGTGGGATAGCCGTGATGAGCCGTCCGCCCCAGCCAGGCCCGGTTGCGCGGTGAATCGGGCACCCGCAGCGAGCTGCAGCCGTCGAACGACACCGTCCGGTACGCACCGAACCGCACCCCCGGCGTCGTCGGGCGGGCCAAGAGACCGGCGAGGACCTCGAACAGGGCCCGTACCGGCGTACTGCCGAGTCGGCGGCGCAGGTCTCGCAGGGACTTCGCGCTCGGCGCGACCATCGGCATTCCCGTCAGGCCGCCGGTCAGCTTGTCCCAGACCAGCCGGTAGCCGACCTCGGGAAACAGACACATGGCGAGCAGGAAGCACATTCCGGCCCGGGACGGCAGATCACGCAGCCGCCGCTGCGCTGTCCACGTCTCCGTCAGCACCGCGTCGACCAGCTCGAACGGCACCACGGCGGTCAACTCGCCCAAGTGACCCGGCGCGACGCGGCCACAGTCACCGTACGGGTGACGGTCGTCAGCGCGGGCGAGAAGGCAAGACGAACGGGCAACGGAGCTCCTCGGATACAAGCTGTCTTGGTCGACTGCCTGTACCAACGAGCGCCGTTGCGCTTTACTCTCGAACACCCAACGAGCTTGCGTGACTACCCGGCCTTGGGTCTTAGCCTCGCGCTTTCACGAGGTGGGGCGTCCGATACTTGATCAAATAAGCGGAGAGTGCCCCTGACCTGCAATGCCGGTGATTTAGCGCATCGCTGCAGGTAGAGCGTATGCCGGTGGCTCTGCCGGGTGAGAAATCGCCGAGGTTGCATGTGCCGGTTCGCCTCGATCTGATGATGCGGAAGATGATCTCGGGACACGGCAACGGGGCTCCCGGTAGGACAGAAGATCGACCAAGATCCGACTGTCTGCAAGGGAACCCCGTTGGGTGCTCAGTCTGCCATCGCCGCAAACCCACCTGCCACGACAGCGGGACGCCCGGCGTCCGCGCGAAGCTCCCGAGAGAGGACAGAAGGACAGTTCGGTGACCAGATCCGGCTCGGCGTGCTCACCGAGGAGATCACCCCGGAAGAGGTCGACGAAGTACTGGAGTTGACCGGCCGGTTCGAACGCCGGCGCAGAGTTTTGCCGGCCCGTGCGGTGGTCTACTTCGTCCTGGCCCTGTGTCTGTTCAGCAGCTCCGACAGTGCCGGCCCGCCGGGGTATCGCGTGGTCCTGCGTACCCTGACCGAGAAACTGCGGCACCTGCCGGGCGGGATCGTCCAACGCCTGCCCACCAGTTCGGCCCTCACCAGAGCCCGCCAACGCCTGGGCGACAAGCCACTCCAGGCGCTGTTCGAGCGCCGGTGCGGTGCCCGGGCGGCACCTGCGACTCCAGGGGCGTTCGCCTTCGGCCTGCGGCTGGTCGCCTGGGACGGCACCGCGCTGGACGTGCCGGATACCCCCGAGAACGCCGCCGCGTTCGGGTTCACCGGCCGCGAGGGCACCAACAAGAGCGGAAATCCGCAGGTCAGGCTGATGGCCCTGATCGAGTGCGGCACCCACGCCCTCATCGACGCGGCCTTCGACTCGATCGCCAGGTTCAGCGAGCACAAACTCGCGCGCCGCCTGCTCGCCTCCCTGCGGCCGGGCATGCTCCTGCTGGCGGACCGCAACTTCGCCGGCCACGAACTGTGGGGCCTGGTCGAAGCAACCGGCTGCCACCTCGCCTGGCGGATCAAGAAGAACCTCGTCCTGCCCGCTCTGTGGGTCCTGTCCGACGGCTCGTACGTGTCCGTCATGCCCACCCCGGCCGCAGGCCAGCGTCTCGGTGATGCCCGCTTCCACGGCCGGCCATCCACGGCTCTGCCCGAAGGACACCTGGTGCGCATCATCGAGTACACCGTCACCGTCCGCCCCCACGGCCAACCGGCGCAGGTCGAGAAATTCCGCCTCGCGACCAGCGTCCTGGACCACCGGCTCGCGCCCGCACGACAGTTGGCACTGACCTACCACCAGCGGTGGGAGATCGAGAACGGCTTCGCCGAACTCAAGAACCGCCTGCGCGGCGCCGGGTTCATCCTGCGCTCGAAGTCACCCGAGCTCATCTGTCAGGAGGTCTACGCGCTCCTGACCGTCTACCAGGCCCTGTGCACCCTGGAAGCCCACGCAGCCGAGCAAGGCCGGATCGACCCCGATCGGATCTCCTTCACCACCACGGTGCAGCTCGCCCGACTCAAAGTCGCCGGACAGGCCGCAGCCAACCCGCAGACGCTGCTCACCGCCCGACGCGAGGTCGTCTGGGAACTCCTGAGCGAACTCCTCCCACGCCGCCGCGACCGCCGCTGTCAGCGAGTGAAGAAGGCCCCGAAGAACACCTTCGACGTCAAGAAGCGGGACCAGCCACGCCCGCCCGGCAACGTCAGCTACCTGCTCAAGGTCACCCGACATCCGGCCTCACCTGCGAAAACACCGTAAGTCACCGGCATTGCCCTGACCTGCAACGATGGGACTTGTCTAGGGTCCTGTTGGCTGCATGGGAAGAAGCACTCTCCAGGTGAAGAAGCGTATCGGGTCGTACCCGCGTGTCCGCATCGAGGGCGGCGGCCGGGCAGTGGTCTCGCAGGCCGGGGGCGTGCTGTTGGTCGAGACAGTCCGCAAGACGGGCCTGGATACTGCGATATCGGCGGCTCTGGCACCCTGGCGCACGCCGCGGGCGGTGCACGATCCCGGCAAGATCCTGCTGGATATGGCGCTCGCGGTCGCCCTAGGCGGCGACTGCCTGGCCGACGTGGGCATGCTGCGGGCCGAGCCGACCGTGTTCGGGCCGGTGGCCTCCGACCCGACAGTCTCCCGGCTGATCGACACGCTCGCCGCGGGCGGCCAACGCGCCCTGGACGCGATCCGCAGTGCGCGGTCCCAAGTGCGCCAGCATGTATGGAAGTTGGCCGGGCAGAGCGCCCCGGATGTGACCGGTTCTGTGACTGTGGACCTGGACGGCGTCCTGGTGATCTCACACTCCGACAAGGAAGACACGGCTGCGACCTGGAAGAAGACCTTCGGCTACCACCCGCTGATGGGTTTCGTCGACCACGGCACGGGCGGGTCCGGCGAGCCGGTGGCCGCCCTGTTGCGGCCCGGAAACGCGGGCAGCAACACCGCCGCCGATCACATCACCTACACCCAACTGGCTCTGGCCCAGTTGCCCAAGTCCTATCGGCGCGGGCGCCGGACGCTGATCCGCACCGACTCCGCGGGCGGCACCCACGAGTTCGTGGCCTGGCTCGCGAAACGCGGCCGATGGCTGTCGTACTCGGTCGGCATGACCATCACCGACGCAATCCACCAGTCCGTACTCAAGGTGCCGCTCTCGGCATGGACGCCGGCCGTCGAAGCCGACGGAGAGATTCGCGACGGGGCCTGGGTCGCCGAACTCACCGGCGACATGCTCGACAGCTGGCCAGGCGGCATGCGGCTGATCGCCAGGAAGGAACGACCGCACCCCGGGGCCCAGTTGCGGCTCACGGATGCGGACGGCATGCGGCTGACCTGTTTCGCCACCAACACCTTGGGTCGGCCGATCGCCGAGCTCGAGCTCCGTCACCGGCTGCGGGCCCGGGTCGAGGACCGCATCCGGGCTGCCCGCGCGACCGGACTGCGGAACCTGCCCCTGCACGACACCGCGCAGAACAGGATCTGGCTGGAGATCCTCGCGCTGAACGGCAAGGCCCGTCTCTGGGAGCCCCGTCGCCTGCGGCTCCGCCTGTTCAGCCCGGCCGGCCAGCTCGTCACCACCGGCCGCCGCCAGATCCTCCGCCTCGCCCGCCACTGGCCATGGACCCATGTCATCACCGGCGCCCTCGAACAGCTTGACCAACTACCCAACGCCGTCTGATCAGCAGCTTTCCCGTCCCTGCGAGCAGCGCCACCGTCTCCGGAGCAGTGGAACCCGGCGCCCACACGACACGCCAGTCGGGCTACCGGCCTGCCTGCCAACAACCACGGAACGCGAAACGGTCTGCCAACTCCGTCGGCAGACCGTCACGAAAGATCGAGGTTAATGATGTCTAGTCGCATTTCTGGACGCGTTGCGGGGGGCAAGCGGCGAAAAAGGGAGAACAAGCCAACTAGTCAGAGGCTATGCATGGCACATGGAAGCCGCCTCTCTCGCGCCGCCCGAGAATTGCCTGCACATTTAAATCCCCACCTCGCCCGCGTACGTTGCACATGAAATTGATCGACCTCGAAGTGAGCACAGGGGGGTTCGGAAAGCGTAAGGGTCAAGAGATTTTTTACGCTGCGATGCAGAACATGTAGAAATCCGAACTACCCTTCTTGCCTGTTCTTTGTGGACTTTTTAAGGGGCACCACGCAACCCTCGCTATGCTATGACCTACGTCACGCTGTAATCGCAACTTCCGTCCGATGTCGCCCTGTTTGGTCGGTTGATAAAGATCTACACAAGGGATTTCATGGCCCGACCGCCTCCGTACAGATCTTGCCGGGCCGTTGTGTCCGCGAGGCAATCCGGGGGCGTCTTGGGGGGCAGGGTAATAAGAATGAGCGCGTTCGTAGAGGTTCGGCCGAATCCATCGCAGTGGATTCACTTCGCCCTGTATACGGTCAGCGTCAGCCTTCGCTCCCCATTACCCAGACAACGAAAAGGGACAGCGATGAAGGCAAGACCCGCACGGGCCCGTATGCCGAAGACGAAGACCCTCCTGCGTACCGCCGTGGCGGCCACGGCGGCCGCAGCCTTGAGCTGGCTCGCGCTGGCCGGCGGCTCACCCCTCACGGGTGGCACCGACGGCATGGCGCAGGCCACGTCCGTCGCCGATGAGGCACCGGGATATGCGGTCGAGGACTTCAACTACCCCAACGCGGACAAGGTCCTGACGGAGAAGAATATCAAACTGAAGCGCGGAGACGGTCACATCACCCTCGCTGACTGCGCCACCGGCACCGGCCAGCTCGAGGTCTACGCGCGCAGCCGCACCGACAAGATCTGTTTCCAGGTGACGGGCAACTCGGGCTGGCTCACCCTGGAAATCCCCGCGGTGTACGGAATGAAGGGCAACGACTACTCCACGCAGGTCGACATGACCACGGGCACCGAGGAGAAGTCCTTCGACATCGCCAAGAACAGCTGGACCGGGGTGGGCGAGAGCGCGGATCCCGACGGCCGCGACTTCATGCTGATGGAGATCCGCGCGACCAAGTAGCGCCTGGTCGGGGCTCCGTGCACCGGAGTTCTGCACGGCCGACAACCGGCGCTCCTCGTCAGCCACTCTGCAGCGGCCATCGGCCGCGCAGACCTCGCCTCAAGGACCTTCCTCATGCAACTCACCAGACCTGTGCGCGCCGCCGCACTGGCCACGGCCCTGATTGCCGGTTCGCTAGCGCTCAACGTCCCCTCCGCGAGCGCCGTCACGGGCCCTCCGACCACCGATGACGCCTACTCCTATGCCGTACGCCTCGCCATCGGCGATGGCGCACGAGCCTGCTCAGGAACTCTGGTGGACGCACGGTGGGTCCTGGCCGCTGCCTCCTGTTTCGTCGACAACCCCGCCTCGGGGGCCTTACCCGCAGAGGGTGCGCCGGCCGAGAAGACCGTCGCCACGATCGGCCGTAACGACCTGACCACCACCAGCGGCCTGGTCACCGACATCACCGAACTCATCCCCTACCAGGGGCGCGATCTGGTCCTGGCCCGCCTGGCACAGCCCACCACAGGGATCGCCGGGATCGCCCCGATCCCGTTCGCGACGACCGCGCCCACCGCCGGGGAGACCCTCACGGCCGCCGGGTTCGGCCGTACGAAGACCGAGTGGTCACCGCTCGCCCTGCACACCGGCGCCTTCGCCGTGGTCTCCGCCCAGGATGGTCAGGTGGCCATCACCGGGCAGGACACTGCGATCTGCGCCGGCGACGCCGGTGGGCCGCTGATCCGCCAAAAGGACGGCAAGCCCGAGCTCGTCGGCATCAACTCCCGCTCCTGGCAGGGTGGCTGCTACGCACAGGACGCGACCGAGACCCGCACCGGCGCGCTCTCCTCGCGCGTGGACGACAGCGCCGTGCACGACTGGGTGCAAGAGGTCCGCGCGCGCCTGCGCGAGGTCGTAACACCGGCCGATGTCACCGGGGACGGCCGCGCCGACCTGGTCATCCAGGGCACCGACGGCACCATCACGGTACGCACCGCGAAGGCGGCTCCGTCGGGCAGCCCCTCGCTCCGCTTCAACACGGGTGTCCGCTGGAGCGCAGGTTGGTCCAACTACCTGGGCCGGCCCGGCCAGGGCCGTCTGTACTTCGCCGACATCAGCGCTGACGGCAAAGCCGACCTGATCGTGCACGGAAGCGATGGCAAGGTCTCGGTCCGTATCAACAAGGGAACGTACTTCGACGGCGGTACCGACTGGAGCGCAGGTTGGTCCAACTACCTGGGCCAGGCCGGCCAGGGCCGTCTGTACTTCGCCGACATCAGCGCTGACGGCAAAGCCGACCTGATCGTGCACGGAAGCGATGGCAAGGTCTCGGTCCGTATCAACAAGGGAACGTACTTCGACGGCGGTACCG
>NZ_JBEXCW010000114.1:0-8668 GCF_040605435.1 Streptomyces sp. NPDC005574 | reverse complement strand
GACTGGAGCGCAGGTTGGTCCAACTACCTGGGCCAGGCCGGCCAGGGCCGTCTGTACTTCGCCGACATCAGTGCTGACGGCAAAGCCGACCTGATCGTGCACAGCAGTGACGGCAAGGTCGCCACGCGCACCAACACCGGCACGTACTTCCAGATCGCCCCGGGCGACGACTGGGTCTGACGGCCCTCTGCCACGAGGCTCCGGCGAGACCTCTCGCCGGAGCCTCAACCGAAGCTACCTGTAAGAAGCCGTATCTCAACCACATTTGATCTTTGACGCCTGCTGGTCAGCGATCCAGCGCACCTTCGGTGCGCGCCGGGGGTGAATTCGTCCCCGGCCTACAGGAATACGACACTCCTCACCTACCACTCACACGAGGACAACTACCCTATGCAGAGCACTTTCTGGAGCAGGCGCCGCGTGCTCGGTGCGCTCGCCGCCGCGACCGCCACCGCAGCCATTCCTTCGGTCTTGATGCCGGCCACCGCCGCTGCCGCCGAAGGCACCGCGCCCGAACCGGTGCCGCTGCCGGACACCGAGCGCGCCAAGGTCGTCAGGGCGTGGCTGACCGGCGGCAAGGGCGTCAAGACCGCCGCCGCCGTGGCCCTCTACGGGTCGGACGCTGACATCCAGACCTTCCTCGCCGAGACGCTGCCGAAGCAGACCGTGGAGGACAACCGGGTCGCGATCCTGGGCAGCCTGGACCGTGCGGGCAAGGGCCTGCGCCGGGAGGCCGTCGCCGCCCTCGAGAACGGCGACGCCGCGATCGCCGCGTTCCTGAAGGACGGCTTCAAACCGGCCATCCTCGAAGACCTCCAGGTCGCCACCACCACCGTCTTAGCCACCGGCGACAAGGCGGTGGTGCGCAACGCCAACACCGCCCTCAACACCGCCACCACGCCGGCGCTCACCGCCTTCCTCACCGACAAGCAGTACGACGCGCGCCTGGAGGACACCCGGGTCCAGGTCAGTGCCATGCTGATAACCGCCGGCCCCGAGGTGCAGAAGTACGCGGACCGTGCGCTCAGCGGCACTGCGGCCGATGTGGAGTGGTTCATCGAGACCGGCCAGCACATCGCGCGCGCCCGTGACCAGGAGTCGGCGACCATCGAGGAGCTGGTGGCCGTCGTCGAGCGCGAGGGCAAGCGCGCCGAGCGCGAGACCAATCTGGCAGTGGAGGCCTCGGCCCGCGCCGAGAAGGCCGCCGGGGAGGCCAAAGGGGCCGCCGAGAAGGCCGCCGCCGAGGCGTCCGCCGCTCAGAGCGATGTGCAGAAGTCGGCGTCCGCGGCCCGTAAGGCGGCGAGCGCGGCGAAGGGCGCGGCGGATGCCGCACGCAATGCCATCAACGCCTCCAATGCGGCGGTGCAGGCATCCCGCCGTGCCTCCTGGGCAGCCGTCGGCGCCGCACAGGCCGCCTCGAAGGCGGGCAGCGCCGCGGCCCGCGCCTACAACGCCGCGATAGCCGCCTCCAAGGATGCGAACAAGACGGAGGAAGCCAAGAACGCCGCGGCCGCCGCCAAGAACGCGGCCACCAAGGCCCGTAGCGCCGCCAAGGCCGCCGACAAGGCCGCCATCGCCGGCGAACAGGCGACGACCGCCGGCAAAGCCGCCGCTTCGGCCGCACGCAATGCGGCCGCCGCCGCCGTTGCTGCCGCCCAGGCCGCCGTCGCGGCCGGTGCCGCCAAGTCGGAGGCCGACGACGCCAAGCGCCAGGCCGCCATCGCCACCAGCGCCGCCAACCGTGCCACCAACGCGGCCTCCACCGCCCAGGCCCTGGCGAGCGCGGCCGCCGCCGCGGCCCGCACGGCCAGCGCCGCCGCCAACGCCGCGGCCGGCCACGCCGACGACGCGGCAGCCGCCGCCTTGGAAGCCGTGAAGTACGCAGGCCAGGCCATCGACTACGCCAACAGGTCGACCAAGCACTCCGATGAGGCTTTGAAGGCCGCGAACGTCGCCACCAAGGCCGTCTCCGACGCCATCGAGGTGGAGAAGAACGCGCGCGCCGCCGAGGCCCAGACCCTGGAACAGGACAAGCAGCAGGCGATCGAGGAGGCGCAGCAACTCGCCTCCATCGAGACGACCGAGCTGTCCGACGTTCGCGGCAAGCGGCTCCTCGCGGAGCGCACCACCCAGGAGACCAAGGACCAGATCGCCAAGGCCGAACAGGCCCTGTACGGCGGTGACCTGGCGGTCGCCGCGACCGAGGGTCGCAAAGCCGCGATCGCCCTGATCGTCGCCAGGGGTGCCTGGACCCGGCAGGCTGCCCAGCACGCTCTCGCCGGCTCCGACGACGATGTCTTCGCCTGGATCGACCTCGACCGGGCCCTCGCCCAAGGTCAGGACGACCGCGAGACCACCCTCCATGTGGCGACGATCGCCGCACCGAAGATCGCTGAGGCCGCCCAGCTCGCCCTGGAGAGTTCCGACTCCAAGGCGGTCGGCGACTTCCTCACCAGCGGCATGAAGAAGGCTTCCGACGAGGAGCTGCGGGTCGCGATCAACAAGATCATCGCCGAGGGTGCGGGCAAGGCCGTCACCGCCGCCGCCAACAAAGCACTCGACACCAACACCACCGATTCACTCAATTACTTCTTCGACCACGACTACCCTCTGGCGGTCGAGGAGGACGACAGGGTCCGCGCTAGCCATCTGATCGCCGTCGGCGGCGCCTTCACCAAGGCGTACGCCGAGGTCGCCCTCGAAGGCCCGGCGTGGATGCTCCGCAACTTCATCAGCCTGGTGCAGTTCCGTACGGCCCAGCTGGACTTCGACACCGCCACCCATGTCGCCGCGATCCGCGGTGCCATCGCGGCAGCGGCGAAGATCGCCGAGAAGGCGCAGCGGGACGCCGCGCTGGCGACCAAGGCCTCCTACGAAGCCCGTAACAACGCTGCCAAGGCCCAGGAGTGGGCGGACAAGGCGATCGCCTCGGCCGCCAAGGCCGACGATTACGCGGACGAAGCGCGCGCGAACGCGGACGCCGCCGACAAGTCGGCCGCCGATGCCCAGGCCTCCGCCAACACTGCGAAGGCGGCTGCTGCGACCGCCCGCGGCGCTGCCCGCACGGCCAACTACTCGGCCAACAAGGCGATTGACTCGGCGCGTTCCGCCCTCAAGTCCTCCGCCGACGCCCAGGCTTCGGCCGCCGCCGCCCGTGCCGCCAAGCTTGCCGCGCAGGCCGACGCGAAGGAAGCCGCAGCCGCGTACTCCGACGCCAAGCGAATCGCCGCCCAGAAGCACCAGGCCGAGGTGGCCGCCGCCGCCAAGGCCGCCGCCGATGATGCCGCCGCCGCCCGCGCCGCCAGGCGGGACCCCGCCGACAGCAACAAGAACGACCAGGTCAACCCCAACGGCACCAAGGATTCCGGCGACTCGGACGAGTGGTGGAACGACGCCCAGTTCTACGCCGACGCAGCCAACGCGGTCAGCATCGGCGCCGGCTTCCTGGCCGCCGGCTGCACTCTCGCCGGCTTCGTCTTCCCGCCGGCCTTCGCCGCAGCCGGCTTCTTCGCTGGTGTGGCCGTGGAGGCGAGCGCCATCAGCACTGTCTTCACCGGCATCGAACACGGCTTCAACAGTAGCGAGTTCTGGTGGTCCGCCGCTGGCACCAGCCTGAGCCTGGTCACCTTCGGCATGGCTAAGGGGCTGGGCGCAGCCGCAAAGCCCGCCAGCACTCTCGTCAAGCCCGTCGTGGGCAAGATCGCGGGCGTTGTCGAGGACGGGGCCTCCGCCATCACCAGGAGTCTTTACGACTTGGTCAGCTGACGAGTCCTTCACCTCCGCCGTCGGCACCGGCCCGCGCCTGGTCACCTGCGGCCAGACGAAGTGGCTTGGCGCAGCCGACAAGGCCCTCGGCGGCAAGCCCGTCGTCGACAGGACCACGGGAGTTGCCGAGGCAAGGCGGCATCACCACGAGCCTCGTCGACCTGTCGCCTGACGCGCTCCTCGAATCCCTCTCCCTGAGCATTGCAAAGCCCGAAGTAGGAGACACACTGTGAGAAGACCGTCCAGACCAGCGTTGCTGGTTGCAGCCCTCCTCGCCGTCACCGCGACCGGCACCACCGGAGCCAGCATCAGCCAGGCCACACCGGCCCACACCGCCGTCACCGGCACGGCGACACCCGCCGACGGCGCCGACGAAACACCCACGCAGAGCACCCCCTTCACTGCCGGCACCACCTGCACCCCGATTCCCGCCGAGGACCGTGCGGACGCGGGCGGCGCGGTCAAGGCGTGCACACGAGTGCAGCCCGCGTCCGCCGCGAAGAGCGACGCCTCGAGCCGCCAGCCCGCCGCACCCGCCCCGACTGCCTTGGACATCACCGCCGCTGCCGCCGACGACCCGTCCGGCGACGGCATCAGCACGGAGTTCGAGCCGGACGCCGATGATCCCGAGCCGCCCGCACCCTCCTGCGCACTCACCAACCCGGGCCAGTGGACCTGGAAGCGCACCGGTGGCATGTGCCTGCGCGGCGTCGTCGTCAAGTACACGCTCTACAACCAGCAGAATGTCCCCATCGGCACCGGCGAGATCGAGGTGAACTCCACCCTCGCCACCTCCTACAAGTCTCTCGACCTCAAGGAGACGATCACCGCCAGGCTGGCCCGCGTCTCCGGTGACGTGAAGAGCCTCACGGTACGCATGAAGGTCAGCTGCGGAGCCGGCTGCAAGACGGTAACCCAGCAGCCCTGGTTCGCTACCACCCTGGTGCCGGAGCAGGAGATCTCGGGTTCCACCAAGTACAGCGGCGACGCCTTCGCCGCCGACACGACCCGCTCCTCCTTCCGGACCAGTTACGCGATGTACGTGACGATGCCGGGCACCACCCCTATTGACCCGAACGCCTCTTGGTCCAGCCCCGCCAACGGTGAGATCCGCTGCGACAAGGAGCAGCCCCGGCTGCGCGGCTGCGTCATCCCCACCGACGACCCTCCGGTACTGAGCTACTCCCGCTCGCACGAGAAGTACGGGATCGTCGTGCCCATCTACGAAGAGATCATGCAGCGCCGGGGCACCGACATCCTGCACGCGGTCAACCAAGTGCAGGCAAACACCAACCGCGCCGCGACCTGCACGCCCTTCACCAACCTGTACCCGGGCACGCGCGGCGCCGACAGTTGCGACGAGTTCCCGATGGCCAGCACCAAGGAGGGTGGCCAGGACGGAAGCCTGTGCGCCGAGCTGACCCCGCAGGTCGTGAACGACGTCTGGTCCGCCCCAGCGACCTGGCCGACCCGTCCGACCACGAGCACCGAGACCTGCCTGCGGCTGCACATCACCCAGCGGGCCAACAGCTCGGCGGGCGGTGTACTCGGCTCACTGCGCAAATACCAGCGCCTGATAGACAACGACCCCTTTCGTATCGAGTTCACGGCCTGAACAAGCATCATGATCCGTTCACCGCACCGCGCATCACGGGCGGTGCGGAGACCGGCGGCACACAGCTGCACGAATCACGGAGGCAGAACATGGCAGCAGACGCGGACGCGCCCTCGCTCGACTGGGCGACGGCCTGGATGTGCGTCACCTTCACCCGGGATCTGACCGCCGAGAAGGTGCTCACCCGGTACGGGGCCGACCCGTCCCGCTCCCGTCTCCTCGACGCGGACCAGGCATCGGAACTGCCCACGGGTCACTTCGCCGACGGGGCGGTCTCGCTGCTGCGGTCCGGCAGGCTCGGCGACTGGACCTTCTGCATCGAGGAGGACGGCGTCATCGGCTCCTGGGCCGAACCGCTCGCGGCACTGTCCCGGGGCACCGAAACGTACAGCGTGCTGACCACCGAGGGCCTCAACGTCTTCCAGTACTGGCGCAACGGCGAGTGTGTCGAGAACTTCGAGCCGGGCATGCCGGGCACGGAGCACAGCGGGCCCTGGTGGGACAGGGTTGAAACGGCACTCGCCGCCCACGAGGGCGAGGACGTCGGGATGGCACCAGTGGTGGCCCTCGTACTCGATCACCTCGGCATCACCCTGGACGACGCCGCGCTCGCCGGCCCCTGGCCCAGCCTGACCCTCTCCGAAGACGACGTACCGTCGGCCCCGCGCGGCCACACCTACGCGGGTGAGGGTCCGGTCCCACCCCAGTCACCGACCGGGAACTGAGCACGGTGCAGGCCGCATGAAGCTGTGTACCGGCATGCACCACGTCGCTTCGATGCTGAAGTTTCCCCACGTCCACATCACCCTGGTCGACACCGGCCTACTCAATCTCGGAAACTGATCTCCACCAGCACACACCATCGGGAACCAGCATGCGCCGCACCACCTCGCCGCGGCCTTTCGACGTGACCGCGCTCTTCGCACAGCCGGCCCCGCTGGCACGCACGGCGACCCGGCTGCACCCGCGGCCCGGGTCGCCCACCGCGCACGACAGCTCCGTCGGCGGCTCGCTCATGTGGCCCGCCGACGAGCCGTGGCCGTACTGCGACGAGTGGGTGAGGCCGCGGACCCAGAGAGCTGCGATCACCTGCTCGTCGAGATCAGGTCCTCCAAGTAACCGCAGGTTAAAGCCAACATACTCGCCGCTGCGCAGTCCAGTGCCCACAGGACGCGCGGCCCTCCTGCCTAGGAATCCATGTTTATGTACCTCTCCAGACGCCGCCGTCTCTCCGCGTTGGCTGCTGGCCTGTTCGCGGCTCTCGGCGTGCTCAGCGCTATTCCGGCCGCGGCCTTGACCGGCCCCGCCACTGCACTCGACGGAGCCGACGCCCCGGCACAGCTGAACTACGTCGCGAAAATCAACGTCGGTGAACAGACCGCCTGCACCGGCAGCCTCATCGACCCGCAGTGGGTCCTGACCGCAGCCACCTGCTTCGCCGCTGACGGCAAACCCCCCGCAGGCAAACCCTTCATCACCACCACCGTCACCATCGGCCGCACCGACCTGACCCAGACCAGCGGCAGCGTCCTGTCGGCCATCCGGCTCGTCCCACATGCCGACCGGGATCTGGTGCTCGTCAAACTCGCCGCCAAAATCACCGATCCGAGTATCCCGCCCGTCAGGTTGGCGACCACGCCCGCTGCTGCGGGTGAGGAGCTGGTGAACGCCGGATTCGGACGTACCAAGACCGAATGGGTGCCCGACAAGCTCCACACCGGCACATTCACCGTCGCCTCCACCACGGACACGACAGTGGACCTCAACGGCTCCGACACCGCTACCGTCTGCAAGGGCGACGCCGGCGGTCCCGCCCTGCGCACCGTCAACGGCATCACGGAACTTGTCGCCATCAACTCCCGTTCCTGGCAAGGCGGATGCCTCGGCAACGATCCCGCCGAAACGCGTACTGGCGCCATCGACACCCGTGTTGATGACATCAGCGACTGGGTCGATCACGCCACCTCCCGCAACCCGGATGACCTCACCGGTGACGGCAAGGCCGACCTCGCGGCCGTCAAGGACGACGGCATTCTGTGGATCTACCCCGGCACCGGAAAGGCGAACGGCAGCACCCTCGGCACCCGCTTCCAGGCCGGCACCAGCTGGCAGAGCCAGGACTCCATTACTATCGGAGACCTCAACAACGACGGCATCGGTGACCTCCTCTCCCGTCAGGCATCCGACGGCACCTTGTGGGTCTACCCCGGCACCGGAAAGCCCGGAATGGAAGCCCTCGCCACCCGCTACCAGGTCGGCAGGAGCTGGCAGACCCAGAACGTCATCACCACCGGAGACCTCAACAACGACGGGCTCACCGATGTACTGACCCGTCAGGCATCCGACGGCACCTTGTGGGTCTACCCCGGCACCGGAAAGCCCGGAATGGAAGCCCTCGCCACCCGCTACCAGGTCGGCAGGAGCTGGCAGACCCAGAACGTCACCCGCACCGGGGACTTCAACGACGACGGGCTCACCGATGTACTGACCCGTCAGGCATCCGACGGCACCTTGTGGGTCTACCCCGGCACCGGAAAGCCCGGAATGGAAGCCCTCGCCACCCGCTACCAGGCCGGCACCGGCTGGGGCCCCTACCGCATCATCTGAGCCGCGAGGATGATCTCCGAGTCTTCCCCGCACCCCTCTCAAGGGTGCGGGGAACATCCCTGAACCATCGGCAGAACCGGCACCGATCACTACCCCGGCCGCGACATCACTGGCGGGGGCTGTCCAATGAACGGCTCTGTCTCACATTCGCTGGTGACGGAGCGTGTCGATCCGTCGCTGACGCGACACGCGGAACGTCAACGTGCTTGTAGCTGCGGTGTTTTCAGGACTGTCGCCGCTGGTCAATGAGGACGTAGCTGACGAGGGCGAGCGGATTGTGGTGCGAGCTCAGACGCCAGAGGAACTGATGCCGTGTCCGAGTTGCGGGGCGCCGTCCGGCCGTGGCTGCGGTTCTCAAAGCCGGACTGCGTTACGAGGGCCGAGAACCGTGCGGCTGCGGCTAGGAGGCCAAGTTCCGTCCCCGTACCCGAGCTCACCTGCGCGCGCCGAATCGCAGCAGCACGAAAGGGCACTCCCCTCGCCGACACGCTGGGACGGGCAGAACTACAGGCATCCGACTGACGCGAGGTGGGGTCAAAGCCACGGCCTCGGCAGTCCGGGCCGGTTCACCGGCGGTAGAAGTGGCTTACTGACGTCGGCTTGTCAGGGTGACGCTGGTTCGTCGAGGTCCAGGCCGGTTCCGGCTATGAAGCCGTCGAGGGTGTCCGGCCGGTACTGAAG
>NZ_JBEXCW010000113.1:0-22744 GCF_040605435.1 Streptomyces sp. NPDC005574 | reverse complement strand
GAGACCTCAACGGGAGTCCTCCCGGACGGGGCAGTCGGCTATGAAGCAGAAACCCCCACGGCGCGAGCCGTAGGAATCCCCCTCGTTCACGAGGGAGAGGAAGTCAACGAGTCGGCTCTGAATCGGTGAGGCCGGCCATCCAGGGCTCTGGGGGGAAGAGCGCGGCCAGAGCGGCCCAGCTGTCGGCGTCGCGGTCCGTGCGGCGCTGACAGCGCGGACAGGCCTGCACCCCGATCACCGGGTCGCGGCTCATGTCCCCGTGCACCCCGTCGTAGGTCACCACGGTTCCGGCGAAGGCGTCGGGTCCCATGGCAACCAACGCCTGGGTCAGGCCACGGGCCATCATGAGGTCCGAAGGGAGCCATGCGGCCGCGGTGTTCGAGGGGTCGCGGGTGACGCTCTCGCACCGGGCCCGGGTGTCGCCGGCCTCCCAGTCGTGCTGGAGCCGCCGACGCAGGAAGCAGTGGTAGCAGGCGGAACTCCCCGGTGTGACGACGGGCCCCAGCCGGACCCCGCGGGAGGTCAGGACCAGGGGCGCCCAGGTGAGCGACCATTCGAAGGTGAACGTGTCGACGTCTTGGAAGAAGGAGACGTCCTCACGGGCGCTGGCCACGACGTGGCACTGCGCCTGGGGCCACGTGGCGGGGTCCGCGGGTACGGCGTCGGTTGCTATGGCGCCCGAGATGGTCCCGTCGGTGGCCACCTGCGACGCTACAGCCTGGCCCCACTCATCCAGGGCTACCAGGTGAAGGGGTGGCACATCCACGATGCGGACCTCCGGGGCTGAGCGCTGGCGCGCTCGCTGACAGGGAACGTGGAAATCGGTCAGCACGCGAAGGGTCGCGGCAGTGGGTTGGTGTCCGTACCGACGCGCTCGGGATAACCCAGCCGTTCAGGAGTATCCGGGGGTGGCCGAGATAGCGACCGTCCTGATGGAAGGAGAGGGGGGAGGAGTTGGGGGACGAAGACGCGGACCGTGTGGAAACAGACATCGCGTGCCTCTTCGGTGGTGACGTCCACCGCCACCGCTTCCACGCCCCGGCGGCGGAGTTGTTCGACAGCCAGGTCTGGATCGCGGGCGGCGTCGCCGCGCGCGAGCACCGGCAGCTCGGACAGGTGCGTGCGCCGCGTGCTGGACAGGAGGAGGTCGAGGGCGTCCGCGCGCTTGGGCCGGCCCATCCAGTGAGCACCGTCCAGCGCATCCCGGAAGTCGTCGACCTCGGCGGGCACCTCTCATGGTCGACGTGGAGCGCGATCCGGTAGGTGATCACCTCTCGCAGGACCTTGGCGAGCACCTGTTGCGGGTCGGCCTCGGTGGCACACGCCACGATCGTGGCCGCACGGGAACTGTATGGTGCGCGGCCCACCAGGTAGATCGTGGAGATACCGAGATCGGAAGCAGCGTCGAACAGGACGAGATCGGCAAGAACGGTCCGGCGGTAGCGCTCCAGCACCGACTGGGCCGCCTCACCGAGCTCGGACGTGCGGCTGATGTCCATCTGCGGTAGCGGCAGACGGCGCAGCCACACGGTGCTGATCATGTCGCGTTCGACGCATTCGCACAGTGCGTGCATCACTGCGGTGCGCAGATCCCCGTAGACGGCGAAGCCCGTGCTGATCTGATGCCAGATATGCTCCGCGGGGCGTTGTGGTGCGCAGCCCATCCATGTCACCACGGCTGGCACATACACCGGAGGTCGCCGGGTCAGCGACCAGCCGCGCACCCATCGGATCGGGGCGGTGGGCTCCAGTGGCAGCAGGGGTTGGCCGGGGCGAGCGTACTCCTCGGCCGACAACCGCGGCAGCGGCGACAGGTCGAGGGCCTTGCCACCGAGTTCCCGTGCGCTGGCCCGGATCACCGCACCGGGGTCCTGCGCCATGGTGGCGCAGTGGCGTTTCAGGACTTCCGCCAGGGCCAACAGGCGCGTCCGTTCGGGAGTGTGTGCGGTTCCCGCCGCGGTGAAGTCCTCCGACTCGCCGACCTTAAAACCGCGGGAGCGTTCCACTGCTCCGGACCTGTCGAGGGGGTTTTCTTGGAGTAGGCCTAGCACCTGGCCGGCTAGTGATCCGTATGCCGGCATCGTGGGCTCCCCCGGGGAGTACGTCGGCTCCGGCACCTCGGCGACCACACCGTAGGGGGAGATCAGACTGCCGAGGTTCTCCACCACTCTCCTTCCCTCAATGATTCCCTTAGGCGAATCCATACGCCCGGGTTCGACTACCGCCGGATGGTGACTGTCCTGCAATTCCCGGCGGGCACACGACGAAAGCCAAGGCACCTCGCCGCCTTGTCGGATCGCCCGAATGCGTCCAGTATGCGGACTGCCCTCCGCCTTGCGATGCACCGCAACTGACACCGCGCGCTGATAGACCGGGAATTGCGGGACAGCCTTATCTGCGAAAGCCGCAAAAGCTGACGGTTATTGGGCATTTCGAGACCGCGGCATTGCCGCGCCTGCAGTCTGCTGCAGAATAGTTTCCTGATATGGTCCGGCAGCCAGTGTCGCGCACAACACATCAGCATCTGGCAGTAGAAAAGCATTTGCTTTACCGGCTGTCAACTCCCCTGCAGCTGCGGGCACTTCACGCCGATGTCGGAAAACGTCACGTGGTTTCATCGCGGTGCGTCAATGAATAACGACGTAACCGCGCAGGCAGGGGCTTTCGATCGGCAGGGTTGGTAGCTCCGAGATCTCCGTGTCTTTCTATGTTTCCTGTCGAGTCCGAATCTGATTTGGAGATGGTCAGGATGCCGGCGGTGGTTGAGGTTGTGCGGAGCCTTCGGTGCGCCTTCCCGACCGGATCATAGGTGGCGGTCGGCGTGTCGTCCGCGTGGTTCGGCGACCGGTCCAGGCCCTCGACGGGCAGCGGAAGCGTCCGCCCTGGGTCGCGGGCGACCCGCACGGCAACAGATTCGCCGAAGCCGCACAGCCTCGGTTGCCGCGATGTTCGGGCTGCTCAGTGGCTTCGACTACGGCGCCTGCCGGTCCGGGAAGCCAACACACGCCGGAGCGGGAACGGCCGCCACCGATGTGGAAAACCGGCGATGTCCGAGACCGCGCTCGGTGCGCACCACGGTCTCAACTCGACCCGTCCGTCCAGGGCCGCTGTGTATAGACAGGCAATGTCCAGCCGAGCTTCTGGCCACTCTCCGCAACGATGAGGCGGGACCCTGCGCTGATCACGGCGGGACTACGTCGAAGCATGTTTGGGTAGCTTCGGATCTCTACAACTCGCTGGAAGGTCAGGGCTATCTCTTGCGCCGCGCCGCACTGCTCCTGAACTCCCATTCATGCCGGTATCGAAATTGTAGCCCCTCGAGTCGACCTCACGGGAGCCGAAATATTTGCCAGGTCTTATTTGGCGCGGCGACTCCGAAGACCTTTTACGTGCAGCCTCTATCATATCCTTCTCTCCCCGGGTGAGAGTGTTTAAGAGTTTCTGATTTTTGATCCAATCATTCAGAAGGGCGTGAGAGCCCCCTAGGTTTAGCGAGTAAAGCCACATGCTTCTCCCCTGGCATCCTTCTCTCCATTCGGTCGCCCATTCGAGCAGGTGATCTATCTTTTGCTTGGCGGTGAACTTCGACGGCATGGCAACCCCTTTCGTCGCACGTCAGGCAGAACTCGCATCTCGTGAACATATCCACATAGGCAGGGATTTGCGTTTCGTGTTTTCCGTGCCGTCCAACTCCTAATACGGTCATGTCAACGGCGAGAGAGCCAACCACCGCGACGGCTCCGCCCCGAGGGGACGCCCGGGCGGAAACGATCGAACTGTGCATTCCCAACCTCGCGGCCGCCCGCCCCGGCTCGCTTTCCCCGACCAGGTCCTGGCAGCCGTCCTTCACCTCCGGGTCGCCCTGGTCGCGGAACCCCTCGCCGTGCTCTTCGGCAGCAGCCGCACCGCCATGCACCGCATCCTGCTGAAGATCAGGAGACTGCTCGATGCACACGCCAAAAGCGTCCCGTCGGCGACCACCCCACCCGCTGCCCTCGCGACCCTCCACGCCCGGGTCATCGCCCTGAGCATCGACCCCAACAGCAAGATCAAGACCATGTTGATGATCTGCCAGCCCTCAGGGCGCGCAGAAGAACAACACGTCGGTTCCGCTTGTGGAGCGCACCGCTGTGGTATCGGTCGCTGGAGTTGCAGTGGGAACTCCTCGATGCGGGCGGCATCCTGCATCATGTGGCCACCGCCTACGGTGGCCAGGCCCAGAGTGCGCGCACTAGCCTCGAAGTCCGCACCGACGGCGAGGCTGAGCTGTACCCGCACCTTATGTGGCTGCGCCAGGCCGTCGGCAACCTGGTATCCAACGCCGTACGCCACACGCCTCTGGGTGGCAGTGTCACCGCCGCGGTCCCGCAGGACCGGGAACACGATCCTGATCCAGGTCAGTGACACCGGTTCCGGCATCGGCCCGGAGGACCTGCCCCATGTCCTCGACCGGTTCTGGCGCGCTGAGAAGTCCCGCAACCGCCACACCGGCGGCAGCGGCCTCGGACTCTCCATCGCCCGTCAGCTCACCGAAGCTCACGGTGGCATCCTCAGCGTCGCCAGTGCTCCCGGAACCGAGACGGTCTTCACCCTTCGGCTGCCCCTATGAGCAGGTCGGTGCAGACAACGTCAGTAATGGCGAAGTGGCCCTGCTGGAGCTGATCGCAGAAGTGCTCGTGCTCTGCGAGACGCCCTGTGGGCGGTGGATATCGCCCCGCTTCATCGGCCTCCTGCTCAGTCGCGAGCAGTCGATGGTCTACATCGCCGAACTGGCTGTGCACCAGGCGTCGGCCGCCAACCGCGGTCAGGGCAAGACAGACAAGAAGGACGCGTTCGTCATCGCCGATCAGGTACGCATGCGTCAGGATGTCGGCCTCCTGCAGCCTCGCGACGAGACAGCGGTCGACCTGCGGACCTTGACCGTACGCCGCCTCGACATGGTCAACGGCCGAACCCGTCAGACCAACCGGCTACAGGCTCGACTTCTGGAGACTTTGCGGCGGTGGAGCGCATTTTGAACTTGAGCAAGAAGGATCCAGTCATGCTGTTGACTGCGTACGGAGCGGCACGTCCTGAGCGCGATCGTCGAACACGCCGCCGCCCACGGCTACGACGAACACGCTCGCCGCACCGCCGCGGCCCTGGACGTCTACTTCAACCGGCTCGGATTCTGGCACGACCTCCTGAAGATCAATGGCGTGGCACTGGAAGCGGCACGGAAGCTCGGCGATCCCATCGGCCAGGCGTACTCCCCGTGCGGTCTGGGCGTGGCCCACTCGCAGCTCAACCACGCGGAGCCGGCGTCGGAGTACCTCGAACGTGCGCTGGACCTTTTCCGTGACGCTGGCAACCCGTTCGGCCAGGCCCGGTTCCATCATAGCCTCGCCCACGTGGCCAACCTGACGGACCGGGGCACTGCCGCCCTCGATCACGACATACAGGCCCTCGCGCCATTCAGGGCCGAGGGCAACCGCAACGGCGAAGCCGGTGTGCTCAACCAGGTCGCCTGGACAGTCATCCTGATCGGCGACCACGCGAAGGCCCTCGACTGCTGTCGGGAGAGTCTGGTCCTCCACGACGAGATGGGCGACCCCTACGGAGCGGCCCCGACACAGGACACGATCGGCTACGCCTATCACCACCTCGGCCGGTACGCGGATGCCATCGAGCATTTCAAGCGGTCGGCGCGCCTGTTCGCCGTGATCGGCGCTCGCTATCTCGAAGCTCGACGTCCTGCGTCACCTCGGCGACGCCTGCCGTGCCACCGGTGACAGGGACGCGGCCCGCGAGGCGCTGCGGTCGGCTCTCGCGATGCTGGAGGAGATCGGCCAGTCGGACGCCAAGGACGTGGGCTAGGTCCTGCGTGAACTGGACTGCGACGAGCCGGAGGCGCCGACAGGCCGTTGACGCCCTCATGGACCCTGGCCCATCGATCAGCAAGCCACGTCCGGCTCCGTCTCCTCCCACGCATCCTCCACCACAACTCCGTGTTCCCGCAGGGCGAGACCCAAACTGCGCAACGCGTAGTACACGCGGGATTTCACCGTGCCCTGCGGAATCCCCAGCTTGTTCGCGGCCTGCTGGGTTGTGCAGTCCGCGAAGAACGTCGCCCAGAGCACCTCACGGTGCGCGGGCGTGAGCATCTGCAGGGCCTTGTGCAGCACCATGGACGACAGCATCCGTTCTATGTCGTCCACCTCGGAGTGCACGTCGCCCAGCCAAACGGTGCCGCTGATCTCCAACGGGCGCGCCATCCGGGTGCGGTGCGCGTCGATGACGAGGTTGCGGGCGACCCGGAACATCCAGGGGCGTATGGCCATTCCCTCGGCGTCGGTCAGATTTCCGTTGTTCCAGCAGCGCAAGAGCGTCTCCTGGAGGACGTCCTCCGCGCGGTGCGTGTCCCAGTCCAGCATGCGCAGCACGTATGAGTAGAGGGCCGGTCCGTGTTCGAGATACAGGCTGCGCAGCGCCCGTTCCTCGGGCGAGACCGCGCTCGCCGATCCGATGGCGGTCACGTTCATGGAAGTGCTCCTGCTCCTTGGGTTGACCGCCCTGGCCGATTGCGGGCTGGGGGCGGGGCCGTGGGGAACGGAGTGTTCCGACGGACGATCCACGTCTGTTTGACGCCTGGTGTACGAGGTGATTGACAGGCTGGTCAGCGCAAGTGCGCCGATGTGAGCGTGGTCGCGCACGAGGGTTTAGACGTACGCCCTCTCCAGCGCCGTCACGTACCTGTGGACCTCTTCAGCGAGTTCGGTCTGGCCGGGCGGCAGCGGACCACGTCGGCTCAACATGTTCCACATGTGCAGCAGTTCGTGTCCATGGGTTACGGCGGCTCGGGAGTCATCGAGCTGCTGCCAGGCAGCCGCCGCCCGCGCTACGTCCATCGGTGCCTCCTCATCCCCGGCGCCACACCGGATCCGGGCCACGGCCAGCGCCAGTACGACGGCCTCGCGGTGGTCGCCGCGAAGATACGCGAGGTATGCCTCAACGGCCCGCGCCTCCACCGCGTGCGGATGTTCGGCGCCCACCGAACCTGTCAGGCGCTCGCGCAGCACGGTCGCCTTGGCGAACGCCTCGTCGAGCCGGCCGGCGATCCCCAACGAGACGATGCGGCCGATTTGTTCGGAGAGCCCGGCCGGAGGCAGGCCGACGCCGGGGACGGGGTCCTGCACGCTGGTACGGGTGGTGGCTGTGGCGCGGGCGCGGGAAACCGCGGTGGCGATGGGGGAGCGGGCGGACGCGGTGACGGTGGGCGGGGGCGCGACGTCGCCGGACGGCTCGGGTTCGGGCTGGGATGCCGACCGCATTCCGGGCCCCAGTGCTTCCCCGGATTCGTACGCGAGGACGTGGCTGGAGCCGTCCGGCAGTACCCGGAGAACGAAGTGCGCCGTACCGGGGCCGTCGCCGACCGTGGCGTCCACAGCCGCGCCGGACTCCTCGGCGTACCGGTGCAACTGGTCCAGCACGGCCTCGTGCACGGACTCACCGGGGGCGGGGACGAGCGGGTCGCCGTTGATCTCGGCGAGGCCTTCGTGGGAGACGTACACCTTGAAGCGGTCCGGGTCCATGACTGTCTTCCTTGTACGGCGGGTCTGGTGGGCTGGGGGGTGTCAGTTCGTGTGTGTCGACATCGAGGTGGGCGTGACGCCGGGGGTGGCACCCGAGGGCGGGGTGGCGATGCCCTGGTACTTGGCGAACTGGATGCGGACGGTGAGGATGTAGCTCAGGACGTCGTTCGACCGCGGGACGCCCTTGGCCGCCTTCACGGCGTCCATCCCGATGGCGTAGCCGGCCAGGGCGAGGTCCAGGACGCTGTTGGTGGTGTTGCCGTCCTTGTCGGAGGTCTTCACGACCGTGCCGTTGTCGAGCAACGTCTGTCCCTGGCTCGCCAGATCGCACATGTAGCGCCCCAGGGCCATGATCGAGTCCTTGTTGTCCGTCGCCTGCGTCTTGCCGTTGTTGTCGTCGTCCTTGCCGTACTTGCTGAAGACGTCCGGCGTCAGCTGTGAGATGCCCGTCTCGCCCTGCGGGCCGACCAGGGTCGAGTTGAAGCCGGACGCCTTCTCCAGCTGGGAGGCGATGACGATCGGGCCGATCGCGCCGCACTGCTCACCGGCCTTCTGGATGGGGACCACCAAGTCCGAGGGGACGGTGGCGGTGTCCAACTCGCCCTTCCCGTCGCCGTGGAGGACGGTCATCATCTGGTTCGCGATGTCGTTGTCGCTGCTGTAGTCGTCGGCGCTCCCGCCTCCTCCGAAGAGCAGGATCAGCGCGATGAGCGGGGCGAGCAGGATCCCGAGCCCGCAGATGACGATGATCAGCGTCACGGCGGCGACCACGGCGAGCGGGATCATCACGCAGCCGCCCACGCTGGCGCCTGCCACGCCGTACATGACGGCCTTCGAGCCTGCGCCGTCTTCGCTCTCTCCGGCACCCATCCGCGTCTTACGCCTTCTTCCGCTCGTCTTGAACCGCTGTGGCCACATGGTCCGTTGTGCTGTCCGACGGACCCGGTAGATCGCAACGGGCACCGCGGCGAAAAAGTTCAAAACAGTGGAAACCGGATGAGTCAGAGCAGCGGAAGCACGAGCCAAGAGGGGGGCGGTGGGAAAGACATCATGGGCACTCCTTCGGCACCACAACCGATCCCGCAGTCATGGGTACGGGGACCCAAGTCCGCACCGTCCACGCAGTCGGCACGCCCGGCGACGGACGACGGCACGGCCGCCCCCGTCCAACGTCCCGCACCTGCCGGACACCAGGCCCCCGCCGGGCAGACGGCGTACTCCCCGCCCCAGGGCTTTGGTGGCGGGCTGCCGTCCGCACCCGTGCGGCAGGGGGGACAGGTACCGCAGGCGCGGAGCGTCGTACAGCCCGCCCCGCGTCCAATCGCTCCGGCCGCTCCCCGGCCCGTGGTACCCGCCGTCCGGCAGACCACCGCCCCCCGGACCGGGGCGCTCGCCCCGCGGCAGGCCGCTCCCCGGTCCAACGCCCCTGGGTACAAAGCCGCTTCGGCCCGCCCGGCGGAGCCGGGCTGGGGTCAGCCGAAGCGACCCAGGACGGCGGCGCGCGGCAGGTCGCGCGAGGACGTCGGGTGGGTTATGGCACACGGCGGCTCCGGCGCGACCTCGCTGGTCGAGGCCCTCGGCGGCGTGGACGTGGGCGCCCGCTGGCCGGAGCCTGCTCGGGGCGAGCCGTACCGGATCGTCCTGGTCGGCCGGACCAGCGCGAGCGGACTGCGGTCCGTGTCCCAGGCACTCGGCGCGCTCAAGGACGGCGAGGCCCCGCAGGGGCTCGAACTGCTGGCCGTGGTGCTCGTGGCCGACGCCCCCGGGCGGTTGCCGCTCAGTCTGCTGCGCCGCATCCGCGTCCTGCGCTCCGTCGCCCGCGTGCACCGTGTGCCGTGGATCCCGGCCTGGCGCACGGGCAGCCAGATGAAGGACATCCCCAGGCAACTCGTCACGCTCTCCCGACTGGTGGGCAGCGACACCTACGGAGACGGAGCCGTGTCGTGAGTCAACTCTTGTCCGCTACGCGGTATTTGGCCGACGACTGGGATCCAGGCAACGACGGTCACCTGATCATCAACACCCTCTCCTGGTGCGCCTCGGCCTGTGGCGTCGCCGGACTGATCATCGTAGGCATGCAGATGGCGCTCCAGCTGCGCCGCGGCGACCCGGGCGAGGGCGGTGAGCACTTCCGCGGTGTCTTCTTCGTCGTCCTCGCCTGCGTGATCGCCACCACGGCCCGTCCACTCGTCGAGTTCCTCGGCGACCTGACCCTTCAAGGTCCCTGAGGACAACAGGTCTTCCAGTACTGCCAGTTCACCGCCTCGCTCATCACTCGGGCCGGGCGCCGATTCCTCGGAGAATCCTCATGTCCGCAATGCTCTACGAAGCCTCCCACTACCTCGCCGCCGCCCCGCAGCCGACCGGCAGCGGCGGTCCCACCGTCCCGCAGCCGACCAGCGACGCCCCTGAGGCACTGACCACCAAGGTGAACCTCGTCCTCGGCATTCTTGCCTGGGCCGGCACCGCGGCCGGTGTCTGCGGCGTGCTGGTCACCGGCGCGATGATGGCCATCTCCGTCAAGCGGGGTGAGAGCTCGGAGCACATGAGCCGCCTTGGCATGGTGCTTGGCGGCTGTGTCCTGGTGGCCACGGCCGGCCCGCTCGTCCAGTTCGTCTTCAACTAGAAAGCGCGGGACGGTGGGCATCTTCAAGCGAGAACAGCGGTCCGAGGAGTCCGGGCCATACTGGAAGCAGCGCAGTTGGCAGGCATCGGCGGCATTCCTCGCGCTGGTCGTCGTCCTGGGTGCGATCGCCACGCTGACGTCCGGCTCGGGCTCCAGCGCCCGTGCCGAGGCGTCGGTGTCCCAAGGCCCGCTGTCCAACACCGTAGCCAAGAAGGACGGCCGCCCCGGCGGTTGCCGCACCGACGACAGCGCGGGCGACGCGATACCGAAGTCCGTGCCCAAGGACATCACGTGGCACACGCTTGGCATCGGGCGGGTGCCGGTCTCCGTCTCGGCGGGGCCGACGAAGTTCCAAGGCGCCGTGTGGTGGTGCTTCGCGCACACTCCCATGGGCTCGGTGCTGGCCGCCACCGTGATACCCACCCAGATGAGCGGATCCGAATGGCGGACCGTCACCGACCAGCAGGTGGTCGCCGGGCAGGGGCGCAAACTGTTCGTGTTCCAGCGCACCGCCGTGCCTGACACGGACAGTTCCGACAGCGCTCCGGTCACGTCGTCCTACGCCGGGTTCCAGGTGACCTCGTACACCGGCGAGACGGCGACCGTCAGACAGTTGATCAAAAACGAGGAAGGCTACGCCAGCACCAGCGTTTCGGTGCGTTGGAGCGGCGGCGACTGGAAGATCGAGCCCGACGGAAGCGGGGGCCTGTACTCGCAGTTGGCCCCCGAGCAGAGCGTCGTCGGCTACACCCTCTGGGGGGGCTGACGTGGCGTCCTGCAGCAACGGGAATCCGCTCGCGAACGCGATCACCGGGCTCCTCCACCTTGCCACCGACCCGGTCGGTGGCGTCATCAATCTGATCGCGAAGTCGATCCTCGCCGCCGCGATCGCGGTGTTCGCGGGGCTGGCCGACAGCGTCCCGACCCTGCAGGACACGACCACCTCGCACGACATCAGCAACAAGACATCGTGGATCGTGGTCTATCTGGCCGTCGGTTCACTGCTGTTCGCGGCCGGCAAGATGGCGCTGGAGCGCAAGGGCACCGCGGGCATCACCGCCCTGAAAGGCATCCTGCGCGTCGTTCTCGTCTCGGGCGCCGCCACCACCATCTGCCTGGCCGCCGCCACGGTCGCGGACGACTACTCCAAGCACCTGTTCAACAACTCCGTGCGGAACGCCCTGGACAACATCGGCGCCTGCGGGGACAACAGCCACATCCAGCCCTTCCTGCTGCTGATCCTCGCCTTCCTGCTGCTGCTCGCGGGCATCCTGCACACGATCCTGATGTACATCCGGCTCGGCATCATGATGATCTTGCTCGGTACCCTACCGATGGCCGCCGCGGCCTCGATGACGGACTGGGGCGCCGGCTGGTGGCGCAAGCACATCGGCTGGATGATCGCCTGGCTGCTCTACAAGCCCGCGGTCGCTCTCGTGCTGAATGCCGGCATGACGATGATCACCCAGGGCAAGACCCACGCAAACGCCAACGTCAACACCCGTATCGCCGGCATCGGTGTCATGCTGCTCTCCGCCATCGCGCTCCCCGCGCTGCTGAAGCTCGTCGTACCCGCCGCCGCTGCCATGGGCACCGGCAACCCGATGGCTTCGATGGGCCAGGCGGGCAACCAGCTGGCGAGCGGAGCCGTGCAGGTCGGTGCCATGAGCGGCGGATTCGGCGGAGGCGGCGGCGGACAGAAGGGCCCGAGCGGAGCGAACGGCACCGGTAGTGCCGGCGGCGGCGGTGCGGACGGGACGCCCGGGGGCGGCGGTGCGGACGGGGCGTCCGGCTCGGGCGGCCCGAGCGGTCCGAGCGGTGGGACCACGGGCGGCGGCGATGCCGCCAAGGCCGCGGGCGGTGCGGGCAGGCAAGCCGCAGCGGCGATGGGCGGACCCGCCGGCATCGCTCTCCTCGCCGCCGGGGCCGCAGCCCAAGTCGCCAGTTCGACTGTCTCCGGTGCCGTCGAGGGCGCCGACGGAGAACTCGGCAACAACAAGTGAGCCCGGGGGAGCCCACGACACCCAGGCCGTACGCCCGTACTTCCTCCCGGCGTCGCCTCCCCTGACGAACGGCCGCCGGACGCCCTTCCCCCAGGGCGCCCGGCGGTCTCCCACCGCCGGACCTCGGATCACGCCGTAGCCGCATCACCTCACGAAAGGAAACGGGTCGCATGTCCACGGAAGCCGTCACCCATCCGACCTACGGGAACTGGCGCAGGCCGAGGCGCGCGGGGCTCGGACCGCTCGGACTCGTAGGCACCTTCGTGATCTTTGGAGGCCTCGTCGCCACCCTGCTGGCGTCGCTGATCTCGCTGTACGCGGCGATCATCGTGTTCGTACCAGTGGCCCTCTTCCTCATCCCACTCACCATCCGCACTCAGGACGGCCGCAACGTCTACCAGCTCTTCGCCCTGCGCGTCAGCTGGTGGCGCAGGAAGGCCGCGGGCGCCCACCTCTACGTCTCCGGCCCGTTGTCGGCGCGGCCCGGCGGCCGGTTCCGCCCGCCAGGGCTGCTCAACAAGGTCACCGCGAGCGAGGGCCGCGACGCCTACGACCGGCCCTTCGGGATCCTGCACCACCCACAGCGCGACCTGTACACGATCGTCCTGGGCTGCGACCCCGACGGTGGTTCGCTCATCGATCCCGACCAGGTCGACGTCTGGGTCGCGCTATGGGGCGAGTGGCTGGCCCGGCTGTCCCACGAACCCGGTTTGAAGGGCGCCACCGTGATCGTGGAGACCGCCCCCGACCCCGGGACCCGGCTCGCCCACGAGGTGCTGCCCCGCATCCACCCCGACGCGCCGGCCGCCGCCCGCGCCGTAATGGAGGAGGTCGTCGACTGCTACCCGAGCGCCTCCTCCGAGATGCACACCTACGTCACCCTCACCTACGGCAACCCGGCGGGCCAGAAGCGCAGGAAAGAGGACGTGATGACCGAACTGGCCATCCGTATCCCCGGCCTGCTCAGCGGACTCGTCGCGGCCGGCGGCGGTGCCGCCTACCCGCTTTCGGCCGAGCGGATCGCCGAGGTCGTCCGGGTCGCCTACGACCCCGCCGTCGCCGCCGACGTCCTCAACGCCCGTGCCCTGGACGGCGGAACGGGCCTGGAGTGGGACGACGCCGGTCCGGCTGCCACCGTAGAGACGGTGAACGCCTACCAGCACGACTCGGGGGTCTCCCGGACCTGGATGCTGGCGCTGGCACCCCGCGGCACCGTCCGTTCCTCGGTGCTGCGCGGCATGCTGGAGGCCGCCCCCGGCACCCGGCGCAAGCGGGTCGCCCTGGTCTACCGGGCCATCGACCCCGCCACCTCGGCCCGTATCGTCGAGGCGGACCGGCGCAGCGCCCAGTTCATGGCCACCTCCGGCAAGGGCATGGTCCAGGCGCGCGCGGCTTCCGAAGTGCGGGCGGCCGAACAGACCGCCGCCGAGGAGGCATCCGGCGCCGGGCTCGTGGAGTTCTCCCTGATGCTGACGGTCACCGTCGACAACCTGGAGGACCTTGCCGACGCCAGCGTGACCGTACGCAACCTGACCGCGGCGTCCCGGGTGCTGATGCGCCCCGCCGACCGGATGCAGGCAGCCGCGTTCAGCTGCACCCTGCCCGCCGGAATCCTTCCGTGGGAGCAGACCCTCGTCCCGCACGAACTCCAGGAGGCGCTGTGAGTCGCCGAAGCGAAGAGAAACTGGCCGAGCGAGCAGACCTGATGGCCGAGGAGGAAGCGCTTCGGGACCTGGCCGCAGGCGGGTCGGGGCTGGTCGGACTGGACGGGTACGGCGCCGGGGCCGCCGTCAGGAGGTCCGCGAAGGCCAAGGCCAGGTCCGACGCCAGGCGCGGCGGCGAGAAGGGCCCGGCCAAGCCCCGGGAGCTGTACATCCCGGCCCGCGGCTGGCAGGGCGCCGGCGGTGGCCGTGTCGGTTACATGGACCCGCCCACCATGTGGCGTGCCACCACTGTGCAGGCCTGCGGTATGTGGCCGTTCGCCGCCGGTTCGGGCTCGCCCATGATTGGAGTGCCCCTGGGACAGCACCTGTTCACCGGCGCCACGGTCTGCGGCGACCCGCTGAACTGGTTCACCCGGGCCCGCTACATCTCCAACCCCTCCCTGTTCATGCTCGGCATGCCGGGCTTGGGCAAGTCGACCCTCATCAACCGAATGCTGATCGGGCTCGCCGCGACCGGTGTCGTCCCGCTGGTCCTCGGCGACCTCAAGCCCGACTACGCCGACACCGTCCGTGCCCTCGGCGGCCAAGTCATCTCCATCGGCCGCGGCCGGGGCGGCATCAACGTCCTGGACCCGGGCGCCATGGGGGAGGCCGCCGCGAAGATCGGTGGCGACGCGGGCGAGGTCCTGAAGGCGGAGGCCCACGGCCGGGTGCTGAACATGGTCGCCGCCCTGATCACCATCGTGCGCGGCCGGCCCATGGACGACCACGAGCAGTCCGTGCTCTCCGCCGTCCTGCACCACCTGCGCGAACGCACCCCGCCCGGCCACACCGTGCTGCTGCCCGACGTGCTGCGGGTCCTCACCGAGGGCCCCGACCGGGTGCGTGCGGTCACCCTCGACCGGGGTTCCGACACCCGCTACCGGGACGCCGTCGACCCGCTGCACCGCTCCCTGCTCGGCATCCTCGACGGTCCGCTCGGCGACACCTTCGCCTCCGAGACGTCCACCCGGATCGATGCGAACGCGCCCGCCGTGTGCATCGACATCTCCGGCATCGGCGAGGCCGACACCCAGCTCACCGCCGCCGCGATGCTCGCCGCCTGGTCCGACGGCCTCGGCACGGTCGCCGCCTCGCACGCCCTCGCGGACGCCGGACTCGCGCCCCGGCGCTGGTTCTTCACCGTCCTCGACGAGCTGTGGCGTCCGCTGCGCGCCGCCTCCGGCATCGTCGACCGCATCGACGCCCTCACCCGCCTCAACCGCTCTCTCGGCCTCGGCGATGCCAAGATCACACACACCCTCAAGGACGCCGAGGCGCTCGGCACCGACGCCGACCGAGCCAAGGCGCGCGGTTTCGTCGAGCGCGCCGGCATGGTCATCTGCGCAGGACTGCCCAAGACCGAGATGGAGGACCTCGGCAAGGTCGTTGGACTCTCCCGTCGCGAGATCGACCTCGTGTCGTCCTGGTCCTCGCCGCCCGGCTGGGGCGTGCGGGGCGAGGACGAGGAGCCTCCGGGCCGTGGGCGTTTCCTCATCAAGGTCGGTGGTCGCCCCGGCATCCCGATCAAGGTCGCCATCACCGACGCCGAGCGCGACCTGCACAACACCAACACTCGCTGGACGACCAACGAGGCGGCCATCGAGCAGGCCGCCGCCCGCACCGCCCGGGAAGTCGCACGGCTCTCGCAGGAAGGGCCGCTGCCACTGGCCTCCCCGGCCACCCCTGCCCTTCCCGGCGACCCGGGCTTCCCGGCCGTGGAGGCGTCGGCCGGGGGGTGGACGGCGTGAGCGGCCCCCGCAGTACAGACCTCGGCGACCAGATGCAGTGGGCCATCGCCGCGATGGCAGCCTTCGGCATGCTCGCGTTCACCATCTTCTGGGCCGGCGGCACCTTCGGCGCCGGCCTCTCCGGCTACGGCTGGGACGCACCGCCGTTCGCCATGTCCACCGTCTCCGCCCTGGTCTCCGACGGGCCGACCGCGCTGTGGCCGGGTGCCCCGGCCGCCGTGCTCTACGCGGGCATGTTCGGCATGTCGGCGCTCATCGCCGTGCCCGCCGCCCTCGCCGTCAACTTCTTCATGGCCCGCGGCAAGACACCCAAGGGTCTCGCCGGAAAGCGTGAACTCGCCGCCATGTGCCCCCAGGGCATCGAGGCCCGCGCCCGCGAACTGCGCCCCACCCTCAAGGGTCGCGAGGAGGTCCACCCCGACGAGACCGGCAACCTCCTCGGCGACCTCGACCCCAAGGGACCCGAACTGCGCAGCAGTTACGAAGACGTGGAACTCGACTTGATGGCGCCCCGGGCCGGCAAGTCCACCGGCATCGCCGTGCCCCGCGTGCTGCGCGCCCAGGGCGCGGTGC
This sequence comes from Streptomyces sp. NPDC005574, assembly GCF_040605435.1. Classification (NCBI taxonomy): domain Bacteria; kingdom Bacillati; phylum Actinomycetota; class Actinomycetes; order Kitasatosporales; family Streptomycetaceae; genus Streptomyces; species Streptomyces sp. NPDC005574. The sequence continues at coordinate 6,517 of NZ_JBEXCW010000113.1, read as the reverse complement.
TACTGACCTCCAACAAGTCCGACGTGTACGCCGTCACCCGTGCCCAGCGCGAAAAGGCGGGCACGGTATGGACGTTCGACCCGCAGGGCATTGCCCATACGCGACGCGCCATGTGGTGGAACATCCTGGGCGAGTGCCACACCATCGAGGGCGCCCGCCGGATGGCAGGTCACTTCGTGGCCTCCGTCAACGACGACACCGCGAAGAAGGACTTCTGGATCTCGGCCGCCCAGAACACCCTGACCGCGCTGTTCCTGGCCGCTGCTCGCGGCCGGGCCCCGCTGACCGAGCTACTGGCCTGGCTCGCCGACCCCGCCGACCGCACCCCCATCGACCTGCTCCGCGAGGTCGGACTCGTCGCAATGGCCGAGCAGTTGCAGGGCACAGTGCGTGGCGCGGTGGAGACCCGGGACGGCATCTACGAGACCGCCCGGCAGACCGCGTCCTGCCTCCTCGACCCCGAGATCCTCGCCTGGGTCACACCCGACCCGCGACTCCCGGAGTTCCGCCCGAACGAGCATGTCCTGGGTACCGATACCCTCTACCTGCTGTCCAAGGACGGTGGTGGTTCGGCGGCCGGCGTCATCGCGGGACTCGCCGACGCGACGATGCGGGCGGGTGTCGTGGCCGCCGAGCGGATGGGCGGCCGGCTCGACCCGCCGCTGACCGCGGTCCTCGACGAGGCGGCCAACGTGTGCCGGATCTCCGATCTCCCCGACCTGTACTCCCATTTCGGCTCACGCGGCATCAACGTCGTCACGTTGCTGCAGAGTTACCGCCAGGGCGCCCGCGTGTGGGGCGAGGTCGGGATGGACGCGCTATGGAGCGCGGCGACCATCAAACTCCTCGGCGCGGGCCTGGACGACGCCGACTTCGTGCAGAAGATCTCCACCCTCGTCGGACAGCACGACGTGAAGACCCCAAGCATCTCCCGCAGCAAGGACGGCACTTCACGCTCGTACTCCTACCGCCAAGAGGCCGTCCTGCCGCCCGACAGGATCCGCGCCCTTCCCAAGGGCACCGCCCTGCTCCTGGCCACCGGCATCAAGCCGGCCCTGATCCGGCTGCGCCCCTGGTACAAGGAGCCCGGCGCCGTCGAGATCTCGGAGGCCGCGAAGGCGGAGACGGCGGCCATCACGGAGCGCGCAGCGGCTCGTCTGCTGCCGGGCCCCGGCCTGACCCTTGAAAAGGAGAACGCCGTGGAGATGGACAGTTACCGGGACGCCGCCCGAGCGTGACGGTCCGCAGCACCAGCTCGGCCGCCGCCTACCGCGCCCACCCCATAAGCCATACGAACACAACGAGTTGGGCGCGGAGCAGCACCCAACACCTGCCGAGGGCGACGACGGTGCCGACCCGGTCGTAGAGGCCGAAGCCGTAACCGGTGAAGACGAGCGCGAGGACCAGAGACTGTGAGAGGTACTGACTGATGGGCCATGCGCCCGGAGGCGGCCAGCACACGCGCCGCCGCGGGCGCACGGCGGCCCTCGAGTCAGCCCGCGCAGGCCGTACAGGATCAGTCCCAGGGCGGCGTACGTCATCAGGATGTCGCCGCTGTAGGGCAGTACCGCGTGCAGGAACCCCTAGGCACATCGACGTTTTGGCCCCGCCGGGGACCGACCGCCTCACACCCGTTCACCGCGTCAGCCGGGTTCCGAACACGAACGCCACGGTCGAGGCAAGAAACCCCCCGAACGCCGGCGACAGCAGATACCGCGGGGCCCAAAGCCGGGCCGCCGTGGGCCGGTCGCGCGGGTAGCACACGGGCACCGTCCCGCCAACCTGCGGCAGTCCCCGCAGCCGCCCGTACGCGCCCGTGTCGACGACGACGAGCCGTCCCAGGTGGTCGGTAAACATCACGAGCCCCGTCCGCCGTCGGTCACCCGCAATGCGCGGGATCACGGTGCCCTCCGCGAGCACGCCCCGCACCCCCAACCGCGTCACTGCCACCAACTGCTGTACGGCGAGGACGAGAAACCCGACACCCAGCCCCGTGCACAGGACGAGCAGCAGCAACTTGGCGTCCATACGGTCCCTTTCACCGGCCGTCGTACCTCTTCGCGTACAACGTCGGCCGCGCGCCACCGGTTCACAACCTCACCCCACCACGGGTGCACGCCGCCACATCTTCACTGAACCGCCGTACGGTGGCGCCCGTTGTGCGTACGCATCCTCACCGATGCGCACGAAGGGAGCTTCGGCCCAGATGAGACGGCCCCTGCGCACACACGGCTACCGGGCGGCGGCAGCCGCCGCCCTGGCCTGCGCCCTGACGGCGGCGAGCCAACAGGGCGCTCAGGCTGACCCCCGGACCCTCACCGAGGTACAGAACAAGCTAAAGAACCTGTACCACCAGGCGGAGGTGGCGACGGACAAGTACAACGCGGCTGACGGCAAGGTGAAGGCACAGAAGAAGCGTGTCAATTCCCTCAACTCCCAAGTCCACACAGCCGAGGCGAAACTGACCCGCCTCACCTCCCTTGCCGGAGCGACGGCCAGAGCCCAGTACCGCAGCGGCAGCGTGCCCGTCGAGCTACAGTTCGCGTTGTCCAGCGACCCCGCTCGGGCCCTGGACAACGCAGGGTTGGCGCTCCAGGCCCAGCAGAACACGCAGAACCTGCTGACCGACCTGAAGACAACGAAGTCAGCCCTGCGCACCCACACAGACGAGGCGGCGGCGGAACTGAAGCGGCTTCGGGCGAGCCGCCACGCAATGGCGACACAGCGCAGGACGATCGAGCAACACATCGCCGAGGCGAAGGCGCTGGAGTCCTCGCTGGCGGCGAAGGAGAAGGCCCGCCTCGCCGACCTGGAGAAGAAGGAGTCCGACCGGGCCCAGACGAAGTGGAAGAGCACGGGCATTCTCAAGAAGGTCGGCACCGATGCGACGACCGCCGGCGAGAAAGCCATCGCCTTCGCCGTCAAGCAGATCGGCAAACCCTACGTCTGGGGCGCCGAGGGGCCCAACTCCTATGATTGTTCCGGTCTCACGAGCCAGGCCTGGCAGGCGGCGGGCGTCACGATCCCCCGCACGTCGGAAACGCAGTGGGCCCGGCTGAAGCACGTCCCGATCGAGGACATGCGACCCGGAGACCTAATCATCTACTTCTCCGACGCGAGCCATGTGGCGATCTACGTCGGGGGCGGGAACATCATCTCGGCGCCGCGGCCCGGTCGGAACGTGTACGAGTCGCCGGCGGCCTCGATGCGGATCCTGGGGGTGGTCCGGCCGGACGCGTGAACCTCCGCCGCGCCCCGTCGTTACCTGCGCCTCGGGGACGCGGCACATTGCCCGAAGCCAAGCCACCGAGCTATAGACAGGAGTGCCATGTCAACCACGCAGACGGAGCGGCCCGAAGTTTCCGGAGCCGGCGGGGGCACACCCGCGAGGGAGGGCTCCGACACAGAGAAGGACGGCGCGGCCCCCCAGAATAAGCCCCCGTCACCACCGCAGTTCATCCTCTACCTGGAGGGGCACGCCTACGCGAACTCACTGCGTCAGCTGGCCCTGTGGACGCACCACGTGCTGCTCCCGGTCTACGGCAGGGAAGTCACGTCAACGGCCCCCTGGTGCGGCCGCTGGTGGGAACATCCCGAAGCGGTCGCGCAACTCCACGCCCTGTGGCTGGCCTGGGGCGAACTGACCGGCCCCGGCTCCGCGGTGGTCGGCCCCGCCACCTGGCACCGCGACTTTCTGACAACCGTCATGGCCGCCCTACGGGACCCCCAGGGCCCCTTCGCGGGATGCAAGCCGGGAATGCACCGCCCGAAGGAAAGGCCTGGGGTAGACGCCATGGACCCCTTCGGGCCGCCCCCGCCGCCCACGGCCTCTCCCTGACCAGGGCGCAGGGCTAAGGGCTCGGACTCCCGGGCAGTGAGCTTCTTCGAGCGGGCCACCGATCGGGTGACGGTCCGTGAAGCGCAACGAGCGACGCCCCCGGGCAGCTGATTGAGATGTCTGACGTCTCAACCACGCTTCTCAGGGGCCTCGTTGGTCATCTATCCTGCGCACTCGACCTGGCACATGCGCTCGTGGAGTGAGTCTCAATGATGGTGTCAAGCCGATTGGGCGGCCGGTGGGGTGGGGGTGAAGTGCCTCTTGTCGCGGAGCATGGCCCATAAGACGTCGACTCGGCGGCGTGCGAGCGCGAGCAGTGCCTGGGTGTGGATCAGTCCTTCGGCGCGTTTCTTGAGGTAGTAGTCCCGGGAGGGTCCGGGGCGCATCATGGCGGTCTGAGCGGCCATGTAGAGGACGTGTCGTAGGCGGCGGTGGTAGCGCTTGGGCCGGTGGTGGTTGCCGGTCCGGCGGCCGGAGTCGCGCGAGACCGGGGCCAGTCCGGCGTGGGCGGCCAGGCGGCCAGCGTCTGCGTAGCTGGACAGGTCCGACGATGGCGAGGAACTCGGCCCCGAGGATGGGGCCCATACCCGGTAGGGATTCGATGATTTCGGCACGCTCGTCGAGGTGGAAGGATTCTCGGATCTCGCGGTCGGTGTCTTTGATCCACTCGTCGAGTGCGAGGAGCTGATGAGCGAGGTCGCACACGAGTTTGGCGGCGCGCTTTTCGCCCGGCAGCGCGGTCACCTGGGACTGGGCTGCCTCGACCGCGCGGGCGGCGACCTCGGCTGCACTGCGCACCGAACGTCGTGCCAGCCAGTCCGCGAGCTGGTTGGCGCCGGTCTGCCGCAGGGCGGCCGGAGTCTGGTACTCGGTCAGCAGGACGACCGGTCCCTTGGCTGCTGAGTAGTCGAAGGTCCGCTCCAGAGCAGGGCAGATGCCCACCAGGGCATCGCGCAGGCGGTTGATCAGTCGTACCCGGTCGGCGATCAGGTCGGCCCGGTGGGCGGTGAGCAGTTGGAGATTGGCCACTGTCTCGTCCGGGAGGCTCAGGGGTGTGAAGTCCCGGCGCATACGCGCGGTGTCGGCGATGACCAGGGCGTCCTTCGCGTCGGTCTTCCCCTCGCCGCGGTAGGCCCCGGACATGCGGTTGACCGTGCGTCCCGGCACATACACCACGCTCTGGCCGTGGGCGATCAACAGTGCAAGCAGCAGCGTCGAGGCACGGCCGCAGATGTCCACCGCCCACCGCACCTCGTTGGCCATCTCGCACGCCGCCACCATCAGGGCCAGGATCTCGTCCTCACCGTTGATGACCTTCCTCGAGAACACCTTCTCTCCGCGGGCGTTGACTCCGACCGCCCAGTGATGGGCCTTGCCGGCGTCGATGCCGACCCAGACCTGCTCGTGACGTTCTGTCATCGTCGTCGCTCCACTCCCAAGACACCAGCACTCTTTGGGTCCGGGGAACGCTCCGCCGCCAAGCCCTTAACCAGCGATGACCGCAGTTCTCAATCAGCAGCCGGAGCGTCCCGAAGGACCGGGCGGCCACTCACTCGACGCCATCAGCGGCAGGTCACCATCAGCCACACCCAGTCCTCCCGGACCACCAGCATTCTTAAGGCGTCACCATGCTCATCGTCACCCGCGAGGGTGACCGCCGCTGCAAGCTCCGTCCGTCCCAGCGCGCGATAGTGGCACTGGTGTACCTGCGCGAGCACACCACCCTGGCGAAGGTCGCTGCCGGGTTCGGGATCAGCGAGTCCACCGCCCACGCCTACACCAGCGCGGTCATCGACCTCCTCGCCGACCGTGCACCGGGCCTGCTGAAGGTCCTACGCGAGCAGGATCCGGACTTCGTCCTCCTGGACGGCACGCTCGCCGAGTGCGACCGGGTCGGCGACGGACGGGCCGACTACTCCCACAAACACCGCCGGCGCGGGGTGAACATGCAGGTAGTCACCGATCCCGAAGGCCGGCTGCTGTGGCTCTCGCCCGCGCTGCCGGGCCGCTCCCACGACCTGACCGCCGCCCGCACCCACCGGATCATCCGCATCTGCGAGCGCCAGGGCCTCCCCATCCTGGCCGATCTCGCCTACCAGGGCGGTGGCCCCTGGCTGACCACGGGCATCAAACGCAGGCCCCTGCGGGAACTCACTCTTATCGAGCGGACCGAGAACCGGCCCTGTCCGTGGCCCGGGCACAACGAGGCATGGCACGGCTGAAGTCCTGGCAGATCTTCCGCAGATCCCGCATCAGCCCCAACCGCATGAGCGCCATCACCAAGGCCGTCCTCGCCCTGGAGAAGCAAGTCTGAAAACGCTCACTGAACCTCTTTCATCCTGGGGTCTGAGGAGTGAAACAGGCTGGTCAGGTGGGGTGACGTGGCGAAGCCCCTCGTCGTTGGTGTGGTGATCTCACTCAACACGCCGACGGCCGGGGGGCTTCGTTGGTTCCATATCCTTCCACGCTCGACGTCCCGCACGAGCTGGTCGAGCATGTCTCCTGGCTCATCTACACCCGAAGGCGTGAACTTCGCTCGCCGTGGCGGAAGTTGAGCTGCTTCAAGCAAGCCCTGCTGGCGTTGGCTCACCTGCGGAAGAACGAGACGTTCGCACAGGTCGGGGCCGGGTTCGGGGTGTCGGAGGCGACGGCATGGCGCTACGTCGACGAGACGCTCGA
>NZ_JBEXCW010000112.1:0-22748 GCF_040605435.1 Streptomyces sp. NPDC005574 | reverse complement strand
GTCCCCCCGGCCATCGAGGCCATCATGAGCTCGCCGAGCTGCCGGGTGCAGGGCTTCCTCGCGGCCGGGCACGTGTGCAGCGTGATGGGCGTGGGCCACCCCTAGGTCTATCCAGCCGCCCCCGCCTATTCACCCGTCCGGGCAGGCGCTCGGAGTGAACCGAGGGAGCGGAAGGGGGCGCGTTCGCCACGAGATCTGTCCCGCCGATCACCCCGCGCCTACCGTCGAGCACAGGCACGGATGTACGGCGGGAGGTTCGACCATGGCGGCACGTGACCCCCGCACCGGGGGCGGACCCCGGACGCCGGAGGGCATGCGGGCGGTGTGGGACATCGCCGGTACCGGGACCCCGGCCAGGATCGCGGCCGAGGGCCGGTCCGGGCCGGCGCGGTGTGCGACGGGCGGCGTCCAGGACGCGGTCCCGCAGCAGTCCGACGACTTCTCCGGGCCGGGCGTCGCCCGCGCTGGGGCTTCCGGGGCCGTGGCCTCCGCGTCGGCTGTGTCCCGCGTTGCGGCTGCGGGGTCTCCGGCCTCCGCGTCCGGCGGGTCCTGCGCCGGGGCTTTTGGGACGTCCTTCCCTTCTGGCGCGTCCCGCGCTGCGGTCTCCGGGACTGCGTCCTTCGCGTCCGGTGCGTCCCGCGCTGCGGGTCCCTCAACCGGGGCATCCCCGTCCGGCGCATCCCGCCCCGCGGCTTCCCGGATCGCCGCCTCGCCGTCCGGCGGTGCCTCGCGTCATCGCGCCGAGGGCGACCGGGACGAAGGCGGCCCGGCGGTGGGCGCCGCCGCCCTGGGCGACCGTGACGGGTCCCGGCCGTCGCTCGACGACGTCGTCGTACGCCTCCACGACCTGGCCGGACGGCCTCGCGGCTCGGGTTTCGTCGCCGACCACCACGGCACGGTGATCACCAGTCACGAGGCCGTGGACGGTCTGCGCCGGCTCGTGCTCAGCGCCACCGGCGGCCGCAGCTGTGTCGTGACCGCCGACGAGGTCATCCCCCTGCCCGCGCTGGACCTGGCCCTCGTCCGCACCCGGGGCCTCGGGGTGGACCCGCTCCCCGTCACCGTGCGGGACCGGATCGACACCGGCACCTATGTGCACATCGCCGCCGGCGGCTGGCGCGAGGCGCGCGTGCTGGGTGCGACCGACGTGACGTACACCGCCACCGACCGCTTCCACCACCTCGGCGACGCCCTGGAACTGGCGATCGGCACGGCCGGCCGGGACGCGCTGCGGCTCGGCGGCGGAGCGGCCGGGGGGCCGGTGCTCGACGCCCTGACCGGTGCCGTGGTCGGGGTGCTCGGCACCGCCCTGCGCTGCGGCCCCCGCGACACCGGCTTCGCCGTTCCCCTGCCCCGCACCGCGGGTCCGCTCGCCGAGCTGCTCGCCCGCAACGCGGCGACGGTGCCCGCCTACTCCGCCGACCTGAACCTGGCCGGCGTACTGGAACTCACGGCCACCTCCCTCGCCCAGGACGGACCGCCCGGCCCGCCCGAGGCCGACGCGGGCGACGGACCGCCAGGGCCGGCCGAATCGGTCACACCCGTGGAACGACCGGACGTGACCGCGGAGTTCACCGCCTTCCTGCGGGGTCCCGCCGCCGTCCTCGGCCTTGTCGGGGCACCCGGCAGCGGCCGTACGACGGAACTCGCGGCCCTCGCCGCCCGCCGGCACCGGAGCGCGGAACCCGCCCCCACCCTGTGGCTGAGCGGCGCCGACCTGGCGGGCGACGACGGCTCGGTGGCGGACGCGGCGGGCCGCGCGCTGACGCGGGCGGCACGGATCGTCGCGGCCTCCCGGTCCGCCCTGCCCGCTGACCTCGGCGACCTCACCCCGCACCGCCTGGCCCGCCTCGCCCGTACGGTCGGCCGCCCCCTGCTCCTCCTCCTCGACGGCCCCGAGGAGATGCCCGCGGCGCTGGCGCACCGCCTGCCGGAGTGGACCGCCGGGTCGGCGCAGTGGCTGCGGGAGACAGGGACACGCCTGGTGGTGGCCTGCCGACCGGAATTCTGGGAGGAGGCGGCGCCCGGATTCCCCACCGACACCGTGCACGACGGCTGCACTGGGAGTCTGACCCCTCCGGCCCTGGACGGGGTGGATGCCGGCCGTGCCGGAGCTTCGACGGTCCCGGCCCCCGACGGGGTCCGCTCCGGTCGTAACGGGGACCTCGCCGCTCCAGCCCCCGACGCGGTGTGCGGCGGCCGGGCCGGGGGTTTCCCTCTTCCGCGGTCGGACGCGACGCAAGCCAGTGGTACCGGGGATCTCACCGGTCCGGCCCTCGACGGCGTCTGCGCCGGTCGTAACGCGGGCCTCGCCGCTCCAGCTCCCGATGCGGAGTACGGCGGTCGTGCCGCGGTCTTCACCCCTCCGGCCCTGGACGGGGTGGATGCCGGCCGTGCCGGAGCTTCGACGGTTCCGGCCCCCGACGCGGTGTGCGGCGGCCGGGCCGGGGGTTTCCCTCTTCCGCGGTCGGACGCGACGCAAGCCAGTGGTACCGGGGATCTCACCGGTCCGGCCCTCGACGGCGTCTGCGCCGGTCGTAACGCGGGCCTCGCCGCTCCAGCTCCCGATGCGGAGTACGGCGGTCGTGCCGCGGTCTTCACCCCTCCGGCTTCCGACGGGGTGGATGCCGGCCGTGCCGGAGCTTCGACGGTCCCGGCCCTCGACCGGGTCCGCGCCGGTCATGCCGGGGACCTCGCCGTTCCCGCCCCGGCACGTACGGCGGCACCCGCGCCGCCCGCCGCCGTTCTCGCCCCGGCGCGTGTCGCCGTGCCCGTTCCGCCCGCCGTCCACCTCGGTGACCTGCCGGAACCGGAGGCCCGTCGGGCCCGCGCCCGGTACGGGATTCCCGAGACCGCCCTGAGCGGCGCCGACGCCCGCCACCCCCTCACCCTCCGTCTGCTCTCCGAGATCCGCGCCGCCCTCCCCGCGGAGCCCGGGGAGCCCACCGCGCCGGTCGACCGCGACGACGTCTTCTCCGCACACCTCGACCTGATCTGCCTGCGCGTCGCCGAACGGCTCGCCGCCGCCGGGGGCCTGCGCGGCACCGCCGTACGCCGGCTCGCCGCCAAGGTCGCCGGGCAGGTCCACGAGGCCGCCCGGCGCAGCCTCGGACCCGGGCCGGGCGAGCTGGACCCGGTGACGTTCGAGATGCTCTTCCCCTGGGGCCCGGCCCCCGCGCGGCTCGGCGGCGGCACCGGCTGGGCCTCCGCCGTCCTCACCGAGGGTCTCCTGGTCCCCGCGGGCGGCGGCTACCGCTTCGGCCACGAGGAACTCGCCGACTGGCTCCAGGGCATGCACCTCGACCTGGACGGGGCACTGCGCGCCCTGGTCCACCGTCGCACCCCGCCGCACGGCGAGCGCCCGGATCCGGTCCCGCACCACCGCGTCGGCTCGGTCGTACAGGCCCTGCTGCTCCTCGCCCGTCAGCAGGGCACGGCTCAACTAGCCCTGCGCATGGAGGAGTTGGTGTACGCGCTGGACACCGACCCCGACTCCTGGTGGGCCTTGCGGCTGCTGGCCGGGACCCTGTCACGGGTGCCCGACGCCACGCCGTACACGGACATCCTGCGGCTGCTGGCCGAACGGCTCGCCGACCGCGATCGGCGCGACCGTCCGCCGCCGGCCGAGTTCGGCCCCGCGTTCTGGACCGCCCTGTCCCTCCCGGACGACATCCGCCTCGACCTGCTGCGCCGACTGGTCCTCGCCGACGGCCCGCCCACGCCCCCCGGCCGGCTGTCCGGCACCGCCCCGCCCCGCTTCCTCGACGCCGTCGCCGCACTCCTCGCCGCCGACCCCGTCGTCGTACAACCGCACCTGGTGCGCTGGTTCGAGGACGAGCGTCCGCTGCCCGCCACCCCGCACGCGACGGTGGCGAAGGCCGCGCAGGCGCTGCTGCACACCCACCGGCACCGGGCCCCGGACGCCCTGACGGAAGTACTCGCCGACAGCGCCCACCCGCGGGCCGACGAACTCCTCGCCGCCCTCGCCGAGGACGAACCGTCCGCCGTCTGCCGGGCCGTCGGCCGCTGGGCGCACGACGCGCGGCCGCGGCGGCGGGCGGCGGCCGTCACCCACGCGCTGCGCGCCGCGCCCCGGGTACGCGCCGACGCCGACCGGGAACTGCTCCGCCACGCAGCCCTCACCCTGCTCGCCGGCCCCGTCGACCACGCCCTGCACGGCGGCGCGCTCGCCCTCCTGGTCCGCGATCCGCACACCCGCGCCCGTCATCTCCCGCGCGCACTCGGCCACTTCGCGGACGGCGACCCGCTGTTCCCGCCGAGCGCGCTGGCCGCCGCCCTGCCCACCCACCAGGACCCGGTCCTGGACGCCTTCCGGGCCCGGCTGCGCCACCCGGACGCCCGGGCGGCGCTCCGCACCCTCGTCGACGTCACGACGCCCGCGTTGGCCGGCCGTGTCGCCGTCCTGGTACGGGAGGCGGTCGCGGAACGGCCGGCGACCGCAGTCCACCTCGCCGCCTGCCTCGACCGGCGCCTCGACCGGGGCCCCGCCGCCCGGCCCGTCCTCCTGCCGCTGGTCACCGGACTGCTGGACGGCGGCCCGCAACCGGTGCGCGCCGCACTCGCCGCCGTACTCGCCGCCCCCGGCACCCCCGCCTCCCGGCCCCTGCGCCGCGAACTCCTCGACGTCCTGCTGGCCCACGAGAGCGACCCGGCCGTCCTGGACGCGCTGCTGCGCACCGCCGTCGAGAGCACGGCGGCCCGGGACCCGGCCGGACTGCGCGACCTCGCCCTGCGCACCGGCCGGCTCCTGGTCCGCACCCCCGACGGCGCGACCCGCCTCGACTGCGCTCTCGTCGACCTGGCCCGCCAGGTCCCCGGCTTCGCCGCCCTCCTCGCGGGCTGGCTGTCGGACGCTCCGCGCGAGTGGGCGGCAGTGGTGGGGCCCGGCGCCCGCCGGATGATCGAGAACCTCGCGGGCGTACGCGTCCCCGCCTGACCGGCTCCGGGCGGGTGCGAACCGTCACAGCCTCCATGCCGATGCGGGACGCGGCCATCCGGCATGGCACCCTTAGACCTGCGTAATGAGGCAGACACGGACACGGGTTCGACGAGGACGCGACGAGGAGCGAACACAGTGCAGCGCTGGCGTGGCTTGGAGGACATCCCCCAGGACTGGGGGCGCAGCGTCGTCACCATCGGTTCCTACGACGGGGTCCACCGCGGACACCAGCTGATCATCCGGCACACGGTGGAACGCGCCCGTGAACTCGGCGTGCACTCCGTCGTCGTCACCTTCGACCCGCACCCCAGCGAGGTCGTCCGGCCGGGCAGCCACCCGCCGCTGCTCGCCCCGCACCACCGTCGCGCCGAGCTCATGGCGGACCTGGGCGTGGACGCCGTGCTGATCCTGCCCTTCACCACCGAGTTCTCGAAGCTGTCCCCGGCCGACTTCGTCGTCAAGGTCCTGGTCGACAAACTGCACGCCAGGGCGGCCGTGGAGGGCCCCAACTTCCGCTTCGGCCACAAGGCCGCGGGCAACGTCGAGTTCCTCGCCGAGCAGGGCAAGACCTACGACTTCGACGTCGAGGTCGTCGACCTGTACGTGTCGGGTGAGGCGGGCGGCGGCGAACCCTTCTCCTCGACCCTGACCCGGCGCCTGGTCGGCGAGGGCGACGTCGAGGGGGCCGCCGAGATCCTGGGCCGCCCGCACCGGGTCGAGGGCGTGGTCGTCCGCGGCGCCCAGCGCGGCCGCGAGCTGGGCTTCCCCACGGCGAACGTCGAGACCCTCCCGCACACCGCGATCCCCGCCGACGGCGTCTACGCCGGCTGGCTGCACGCCGAGGGCGAGGCCATGCCGGCCGCGATCTCCGTCGGCACGAACCCGCAGTTCGACGGCACCGAGCGCACGGTCGAGGCGTACGCCATCGACCGGGTGGGACTGGACCTGTACGGCCTGCACGTGGCCGTCGACTTCCTCGCGTTCGTGCGGGGCCAGGCGAAGTTCGACTCCATCGACGCGCTGCTTGAGCAGATGGCGGCGGACGTCAAGCGCTGCCGTGAGCTGATCGCGGCGTCCACGCCCCCGTCGGCGTCCACGTTCCTGCCTCCGTCCGCCGAGTAACCGTCGGCCGAGCGGCTGAGCACGCGAAGGGCGGCCGGTGCCTGTGGGCACCGGCCGCCCTTTCGTGTTGCCCGCCCCCGGAGGGCGGGCTGTGACGTCAGTGCTGCTGAGGGGGCTGGGGGGCGGGCGGTGGCGGGGTCTGCGGGTATCCGGCGGGCGGGGCGGCCGGGTGACCCGGCCGCGGCGCCTGCTCCGGCTGGCCCTGGGGGCCGGGCTGCGCCGGCTGCCCCGGCTGCGGGTACGGGTGGCCGGCGGCCTGCGGATAGGGCTGCCCCGGCTGGGGATACGGCGGCTGCCCGGGCTGCGGGTGCGGCTGGGCGTAAGGCTGACCGGGCTGGGGTTGCTGGGGCTGGGGCTGGGGCTGCTGAGGGTGCTGGGGGTACGGTCCCGGCTGTCCGGGGATGTGCGGGCCCGGGATCTGCTGTCCGGGAATCTGCTGTCCGGGGAACTGCGGGACCTGCTGTCCCGGGGCCTGCTGTCCGGGCAGCGGCGGCGCGGCCACCGGGGGCGGGTTGCCGTCCGAGGTCCACAGACCGTGCGCCTGCTGGTGCCGGACGAAGTCCTCGGCGACCATCGCGGCGAGGTTGAAGTACGCCTCCCGCACCTTCGGCCGCATCATGTCGAGGTCGACCTCCGCACCGGCGGCGAGGTGCTCGTCGAACGGCACCGTGATGACACCCCGGCAGCGCGTCTCGAAGTGGCTGACGATGTCGTCCACCTTGATCATCTTGCCCGTCTCGCGGACCCCGGAGATGACGGTGAGGGACCGTGAGACGAGATCGGCGTACCCGTGCGCCGACAGCCAGTCCAGCGTCGTACTGGCGCTGCTCGCACCGTCCACGGACGGCGTCGAGATGATGATCAGCTGGTCGGCCAGGTCCAGCACCCCGCGCATGGCGCTGTAGAGGAGGCCGGTGCCCGAGTCGGTCAGGATGATCGGGTACTGCCTGCCGAGCACGTCGATCGCGCGCCGGTAGTCCTCGTCGTTGAAGGCCGTGGAGACGGCCGGGTCCACGTCGTTGGCGATGATCTCCAGCCCGGAGGACGCCTGCGAGGTGAACCGCCGGATGTCCATGTACGAGTTGAGGTACGGGATCGCCTGGACGAGGTCGCGGATGGTGGCCCCGGTCTCGCGCCGCACCCGGCGGCCGAGCGTCCCGGCGTCCGGGTTGGCGTCGATCGCGAGGATCTTGTCCTGCCGCTCGGTGGCGAGCGTGGAACCCAGCGCGGTGGTGGTCGTCGTCTTGCCGACGCCGCCCTTGAGGCTGATCACGGCGATCCGGTAGCAGGACAGCACGGGCGTCCGGATCAGGTCGAGCTTGCGGTGCCGCTCGGCCTCCTCCTTCTTCCCGCCGATCTTGAAGCGCGAGGAGGCGGCGGCGGGCCGGGTGCTCTTCGTCTTCTGCTTCTTGTTGTTGAGCAACCGGTCCGAGGACAGTTCCACGGCAGCGGTGTAACCGAGCGGCGCGGCACCGGGGTTGGTCATCTGCCGCTGGTCGTGCTGTATGGGCTGCGGCCAGGCGGCGCCGAGCCGCGGGTCCACGGGCGGCTGCGGCTGCGGTGCCGGGGGCTGCGCCTCCGCGTGCGGGTGCGGGGGAGCGGGCTGCTGCGGGAAACCCTGGGGGGCTTCCGGCGCGGGGGCGGGCGGGGTGGGGCCCTGGGGCTGCGACTGGGGCTGCGCCTGGTGGGGCACGGCGGGGTGCGGCTGCGCCTGCGGCTGCCCGTAAGGCTGTCCCGGCTGACCCTGCGGCTGCCCCTGGGGCGCGGAAGGTTGCGGGAAGCCGTAGCCGGTCTGGGGGTTGGGGGCGGGGGCTCCGGGCTGCGGGAATCCGTAGCCGCTGGGGGTGTTGGGGTCGGCCGGTGCATGCGGGGCCGTTGAGGGGGCGGGGTCCGGCTGGGCGTGCGGGGATGCCGATGCCGGTGCGCCGGGCTGCGGGAAGCCGTAGCCGGTCTGGGGGCTGGGGACGGGCGCGGGAGCGCCGGGCTGCGGGAAGCCGTAGCCCGCTTGCGCGATGGGGGCGGGCGCGGTGCCGGGGGGCGGGAAGCCGTAGCCCGTCTGCGGGTCGGGCGCGCCGTGCGGCTGCGGGGCCGGCGGCTGCTGCACGGCACCCGGCTGCGGGACACCCGGACCGGGCGGCGGCGCGGCCTGCGGGTTCCAGGCCGCGGGCGCGGGCTGCGGCGCCTGAGGCTGGAAGACGGGTTGCTGCGGCGGCACGGGCGGCTGCGCCTGAGCGGCCGCCGGTTGGGGCTGCGACGGGGGCTGCGCGGGAGGGGGAGGCTCGGCCGGCTGCCACTGCGGCTGCACCGGCCACTGGGCGGCCGACGCCGGCGCGGCGGGCTCGTACGAGGGCGGCAACGGCGGAAGCCCGCCCGGGGGCGCAGGCGGGGGAGCCCAGCCCGTCGGAGGCTGGAGAGCGCTGTCGCTCGGGGGAGGAGTGTCCTGAGGGCCGTCGCCCTCGGTCGCGCCCTCTTCGGGTACGACATCGGGGGGCACCGCGTCCGACCGTACGTCCGGAACCTGGGCGTCCTCCTGGACCTCCGCGTCCTGCCGGGCCTCGTCCGCACCCTCCGTCCCGGCTTCCGGCGCGGAGTCCTCGCCGGAGTCCTGGCCGGACTCCTCGACCGTCCCGGAAGCGGCGGCGCCGTCCGTCGGTGTCGAGGACGGCTCGGCGGGTTCGGCTACGGCGGCATCCCGGGCCTCGGCGGCCAGGATCTCGCCCTCGCCGGACCCGGAGGGCCCGTCCTGGTCCTCCTCCCGATCCGTCTCGGCGGCGCCGGGACCGGCGTCGGAATCGGCGTCGGGTTCGTCCACGTCGGCCTCGGGCCCTGCCGTACCCGTCTCCGTCACGGCCTCCTCGTCCCGGTCGCTGGCCTCGACCTCGACCTCGGCCTCCGCCTCCGGACGTTCGTCCTGCACGGCGTTCTCACCCTCGGCGGCGGCGGCGCGCTCCGCGACCTCCCGCTTCAGCGCGGCGGGGGAGATCCGCAGGGTGGCGCCGCTCTCCAGGTCTCCGTCCTCGGCAGCGGGCTCCTCGGTCACCGAGGGCGCCGGTGCCGGAGCCGCAGCCGTGGGAGCGACCGGCGGGACCGCCGGGTTCCACTGCTGCTGGAATCCGCCAACAGGCATGCCCGGTACGGCCGTCGGGGAGGCAGGCGCGGCCGGAGCCGCTTCGCCCTGCTCCTCGGCCCGTCGGCCCTGCGGCTCGAACCCGCTCCCCACCGGAAGCCTGGGCACGGCCACCGGCCCCCCGGCCGGCGGAGCGGGCGGCGTGAACGGGGCCCCGGGAGCCGGAGGCGTGTAGGGCGCCCCAGGAGCGGGCGCGGGCGGAGGCTGCGGCGGGGAGAAGGGCAGCCCCGGCGCGGGAACCGGAACGGACGTCGGACCCGCGGCCGGACCCGGGGGAGCCGCCGGAGGAGCGACCGGGGTGCCCGGAGCGGCGGGCCGCGTGTGGACCGGCGGAGCCAGCCCGGGCAACGGCGGACCCGACACGTTCAGCGGACCCGGAGCACCCGGCCCCCGCGGACCCGGAGCACCCGGCCCCCGCGGACCCGGCACCGCCTTCGCGTCCTTCGGCTCTGCGGGCTCGCCGGAGTCCCCGGCGTCCTCCGCGTCGCCGGTACTCCCCGAATCCGCCGAGCCCTCCGACGCGTTCTGCGTGTACCAGGCGGGCGGCGCGTAGTCGATGGTGAACTCGCCCGTCGTCTCGACGGCGGACTCCGCGTCGGGCTGGTCATCGCCGGGTGTGGCCCAGCCCCCGCGGATGCCGTCCCGATCGCTGCTCACAGTTCCTCCTGGTGTGGTCGAGCACCCTCATGCCGTGCTGGGGCGACCAGTTGCTTGTCGTCCGTCGTCGTTGGAGGTCGTCCGATCCGCCGGCTCTCCCCCTGAGGCACCGACACCCGGTTCGCGGGTGTGGCGACGCGCCCGCTCCCAGCCTAATCACCACGGACCCCACCCCGGCAGGCCCGTCCACCCCTCAGCGTCAGCCCGCCACGGCACAACCTGCCCAGAAGGGAAGTAAGTAGCTCCCTCATCAGGGCGCAAACCGGTCGGAAGACGAAACAAGCCAACCACAAGCAACCTGAACGTCCTTACGCCGCAACGACGTTGATAAGGAGAACCCCGCGACGGCCGGCACCCGCCGAATCGAGACACCCACTGTCGAGCCCGACGCCAACCAACACGCCCACTCCGACCGGACATCCACCCCGGCTGGCACACCCAGAGCAACGCCCACGCACCCACACCGGCCCCGCATCCACACCGGCCGGACATCCCCGCCGGCCGGCATCCCCACCGGCCCCGGACAGCGACAAGCGCCCGGATCCGCCGGCGGGTGACTCACCGCCGTAGAGCGGGCGCGACTCTCACGGGTGAAACGTGAGCCCGCCCACCCGGCTCACGCCCCACCCTCGCGGCTTACTCCTCCGCGTCTACTCCGCCGAGGCACCTCCGCCGTGCGCCACGCTTTGTGACACCGCGGTCGCGTCCGGTGACGTACCCGGCGGTGTCGCCTCGAGGTCGAACTCGCCGTCCCGCGCGCCGAGCACGAAGGCGCGCCACTCCGCCTCCGTGTACCGCAGCACGGTGGCCGGGTCGAGCGAGGACCGCATGGCGACGGCGCCGTCGGGCAGGTAGGCGATCTCCACCCGCTCCTCGTGCTCCTCGGTGCCCGGCGCGCTCTGCCACTCGACGCCGGAGATGTCGAGGGCGTACAGCTCGTCCCGCTCCCGCTCCTTGCGTGCCCTGAGTTCCCTGTCGTCGGCGTCGGCCATCGCGGCTCCGGTCCTTCCGTCTGTCCCAACTGGCTGGGAGGCCACCCTACTTGCCCCTCTTCGCCCTGCTCAGGGGTTTATGGATGTACGTCCCTCCTGGGCGCCCGGCAGCACCCGGCAACCGGGTCCGGCCCAGGCTGGTACCCTGAGTGACGGCCGTTTGTGTACGCACCCCCGGAGCTCAGCGCTCTGGAGGCCGCGCCCATCGGATCCCCGCCTCCCGAGTAACGGAAGCTCCCCCGAGACCAAGACCGGGGGCACTCGGTGGCTCTCACAAGACTACGAGGAGTACGCGTGCCGCTCGACGCCGCTACGAAGAAGCAGATCATCACCGAGTTCGGCCAGAAGGAGGGCGACACCGGCTCCCCCGAGGTCCAGGTCGCCATGCTCTCGCGCCGGATCTCGGACCTGACCGAGCACCTCAAGACGCACAAGCACGACCACCACTCCCGTCGTGGTCTGCTGATCCTGGTCGGTCAGCGCCGCCGCCTGCTGCAGTACCTGGCCAAGAAGGACATCCAGCGCTTCCGTGCGCTGGTCGAGCGTCTCGGCATCCGCCGCGGCGCCGCGGGCGCCAAGTAGGACTCCGTGAGGGGAGCGGTTCCCACCTTCGTAGGGGGCCGCTCCCTTTGCTGTACGTGCGGAGTGTCGCCACCCCTTTGTAGTGTGGTAGCACAACGCGAGACGCAGGACGCACGACAGAGCAGTACCGCACGACAGAGCAGTACGCACGACGCGTAGTACGCACTACACAGTGTGAGGGACGCCCACCCGCACGGGCAGGGCGACCTCACGAGACGAACGAGGAGAAGCGCACCTCGCCGCCGCCGGTCCTCGGTAGTGGCGCCCGGGAGGAAGTGAACCCCGGGTGCTTCGATCGAAGACCGGCCAGCACCAGACGGAGCGCCTCTCCGCAAACGTCCCCCTGCCACACGGGCCAGGAGGGACGAAGACGAGGAGAAAACACTAGTGGAGAACGAGACCCACTACGCCGAGGCCGTCATCGACAACGGCTCCTTCGGCACCCGCACTATCCGCTTCGAGACGGGCCGCCTGGCCAGGCAGGCCGCCGGCTCCGCCGTGGCCTACCTGGACGACGACACCATGGTGCTGTCGGCGACCACCGCCTCCAAGAAGCCCAAGGACAATCTCGACTTCTTCCCCCTCACGGTGGACGTCGAGGAGCGGATGTACGCCGCAGGCAAGATCCCCGGCAGCTTCTTCCGCCGTGAGGGCCGTCCCTCCGAGGACGCCATCCTCACCTGCCGCCTCATCGACCGCCCGCTGCGCCCGTCCTTCAAGAAGGGCCTGCGCAACGAGATCCAGGTCGTCGCCACGATCATGGCGCTCAACCCCGACCACCTGTACGACGTCGTGGCGATCAACGCCGCCTCCGCGTCCACGCAGCTGGCCGGCCTGCCCTTCTCCGGCCCGATCGGCGGCGTCCGCGTCGCGCTGATCAACGGCCAGTGGGTCGCGTTCCCGACGCACACCGAGCTCGAGGACGCCGTCTTCGACATGGTCGTCGCCGGTCGCGTCCTGGAGGACGGCGACGTCGCGATCATGATGGTCGAGGCCGAGGCCACCGACAAGACGATCACGCTGATCGCCGGTGGCGCCGAGGCGCCGACCGAGGAGGTCGTCGCCGCCGGTCTGGATGCCGCGAAGCCCTTCATCAAGGTGCTCTGCAAGGCCCAGGCCGACCTCGCCGCCAAGGCCGCCAAGCCGACCGGCGAGTTCCCGGTCTTCCTCGACCACCAGGACGACGTCCTGGAGGCGCTCACCGCCGCGGTCAGGAGCGAGCTCTCGCAGGCGCTCACCATCGCCGGCAAGCAGGAGCGCGAGGCCGAGCTGGACCGCGTCAAGGAGATCGCCGCCGAGAAGCTGCTCCCGCAGTTCGAGGGCCGCGAGAAGGAGATCTCCGCCGCGTACCGCTCGCTCACCAAGGCCCTGGTCCGTGAGCGCGTCATCAAGGACAAGGTCCGCATCGACGGCCGCGGCGTCACGGACATCCGTACGCTCGCCGCCGAGGTCGAGGCCATCCCGCGCGTGCACGGTTCGGCGCTGTTCGAGCGTGGCGAGACCCAGATCCTGGGCGTCACCACCCTGAACATGCTCCGGATGGAGCAGCAGCTGGACACCCTCTCCCCGGTGACCCGCAAGCGCTACATGCACAACTACAACTTCCCGCCGTACTCCGTCGGCGAGACCGGCCGCGTCGGCTCCCCCAAGCGCCGCGAGATCGGCCACGGTGCCCTCGCCGAGCGCGCCATCGTGCCGGTGCTGCCGACGCGCGAGGAGTTCCCCTACGCGATCCGTCAGGTGTCCGAGGCCCTCGGCTCCAACGGCTCGACGTCGATGGGGTCGGTCTGCGCCTCCACCATGTCGCTGCTGAACGCCGGTGTGCCGCTGAAGGCCCCCGTCGCCGGTATCGCCATGGGCCTGATCTCCCAGGAGATCAACGGCGAGACGCACTACGTCGCCCTCACCGACATCCTCGGTGCGGAGGACGCCTTCGGCGACATGGACTTCAAGGTCGCCGGCACCAAGGAGTTCGTCACCGCCCTCCAGCTCGACACCAAGCTGGACGGCATCCCGGCCTCCGTCCTGGCCGCGGCCCTCAAGCAGGCCCGTGACGCCCGCCTCCACATCCTCGACGTGATGATGGAAGCGATCGACACGCCGGACGAGATGTCCCCCAACGCCCCGCGGATCATCACCGTCAAGATCCCCGTGGACAAGATCGGCGAGGTCATCGGCCCCAAGGGCAAGATGATCAACCAGATCCAGGAGGACACCGGCGCCGACATCACGATCGAGGACGACGGCACCATCTACATCGGTGCCCAGCAGGGCTCGCAGGCCGAGGCCGCGCGCGCCACGATCAACGCGATCGCCAACCCGACCATGCCGGAGGTCGGCGAGCGCTACCTGGGCACCGTCGTGAAGACGACGACCTTCGGCGCGTTCGTGTCGCTGCTCCCGGGCAAGGACGGTCTGCTGCACATCTCGCAGATCCGCAAGCTCGCCGGCGGCAAGCGCGTGGAGAACGTCGAGGACGTGGTCGGCGTGGGCTCCAAGGTCCAGGTCGAGATCGCCGAGATCGACTCCCGCGGCAAGCTCTCCCTCATCCCCGTGATCGAGGGCGAAGGCGACGACGAGAAGAAGGACGACACCGACCAGTGACGTCGAGCAGCTCCACGGCGACGGCCCGCACCTCCTCGGAGGCGCGGGCCGTCGCCCGTACCCAAACCCTCGTCAAGGGCACGGCCGGCATCGGTGTCGTCCGCAAGACGACCCTCCCGGGCGGCCTGCGGATCGTCACGGAGACCCTCCCGTCGGTGCGCTCGGCGACCTTCGGCATCTGGGCGCACGTCGGCTCCCGCGACGAGACCCCCGCCCTGAACGGCGCCACGCACTACCTGGAGCACCTGCTCTTCAAGGGCACCTCCCGGCGCAGCGCCCTGGACATCTCCTCCGCCGTGGACGCGGTCGGCGGCGAGATGAACGCGTTCACGGCCAAGGAGTACACGTGCTACTACGCGCGTGTCCTCGACACCGACCTCCCCCTCGCCATCGACGTCGTCTGTGACATGCTCACCGGCTCCCTGATCCGCGAGGAGGACGTCGACGTCGAACGCGGCGCGATCCTCGAGGAGATCGCGATGACCGAGGACGACCCGGGCGACTGCGTGCACGACCTGTTCGCGCACACCATGTTCGGCGACAACCCGCTCGGCCGCCCGGTCCTCGGCACCGTCGACACCGTCAACGCCCTCACCGCCGACCGCATCCGCCGCTTCTACAAGAAGCACTACGACCCGACGCACCTGGTGGTCGCGGCCGCCGGCAACATCGACCACAACAAGGTCGTACGACAGGTCAGGGCCGCCTTCGAGAAGGCCGGCGCCCTGCGCGAGGCACACGCCACGCCCATCGCACCGCGCGAGGGACGGCGCGCCCTGCGCACCGCCGGCCGGGTCGAACTCGTCGGCCGGAAGACCGAGCAGGCCCACGTCGTGCTCGGCATGCCGGGCCTGGCCCGCACCGACGAGCGCCGCTGGGCGCTCGGCGTGCTGAACACGGCCCTCGGCGGAGGAATGTCCTCCCGCCTCTTCCAGGAGGTCCGAGAGAAGCGCGGCCTGGCCTACAGCGTGTACTCGTACACCTCCGGCTTCGCCGACTGCGGCCTCTTCGGCGTGTACGCCGGCTGCCGGCCGAGCCAGGTGCACGACGTGCTGAAGATCTGCCGCGACGAACTCGACCAGGTCGCCGGGAACGGCCTGTCCGACGACGAGATCGGCCGCGCCATCGGCCAGCTCCGGGGCTCCACGGTCCTGGGCCTGGAGGACACCGGCGCGTTGATGAACCGTATCGGCAAGAGCGAACTGTGCTGGGGCGAGCAGATGTCCGTGGACGACATGCTGGCCCGCATCGCCTCCGTCACCCCGGACGAGGTGCGTGCGGTCGCCCGCGAGATCCTGGGGCAGCGGCCCTCGCTGTCGGTCATCGGTCCGCTCAAGGACAAGCAGGCCGCCCGTCTGCACGACGCCGTCGCCTGATCCCTCCGGTTAAGGAAGCAAGAAGATGAGCAAGCTGCGCGTGGCGGTCCTCGGAGCGAACGGCCGTATCGGCTCCGAGGCCGTACGAGCCGTCGAGGCGGCCGAGGACATGGAGCTGGTGGCCGCGCTCGGCCGGGGCGACACACTGGAGACGCTCGTCGCGAGCGGCGCCGAGGTGGCGGTCGAACTGACCACGCCCGCCTCCGTCATGAGCAACCTCGAGTTCTGCGTCGGCCACGGCATCCACGCGGTCGTCGGCACCACGGGCTGGACCGACGAGCGCCTCGCGCGGCTCGGGGACTGGCTGGACCGGTCCCCGGAGACGGGCGTGCTCATCGCGCCCAACTTCTCCATCGGGGCCGTCCTCACCATGAAGTTCGCGCAGATCGCGGCGCCCTACTTCGAGTCGGTCGAGGTCGTCGAGCTGCACCACCCCAACAAGGTGGACGCGCCCAGCGGCACCGCCACCCGCACCGCGCAGCTCATCGCGGAGGCCCGGGCGAAGGCGGGTTCCGCCCCGGCCCCGGACGCCACGGCGACCGCGCTGGACGGCGCCCGCGGCGCCAACGTCGACGGGGTGCCGGTGCACGCGATCCGCCTGCGCGGCCTGCTGGCGCACCAGGAGGTCCTGCTGGGCGGTGAGGGCGAGACCCTCACGGTCCGTCACGACTCCCTGCACCACAGCAGCTTCATGCCGGGCATCCTGCTCGGCGCCCGCCGCGTGGTGACCACTCCCGGCCTCACCTTCGGCCTGGAACACTTCCTGGACCTGAACTGAGCCCCTGACCCATGCGCGCGAAGCTCTCCTACGCCGTCACGGCCGCCGTCCTGGTCTTCTACTTCGTCCTGGTCGGCAGCCGCGGTGTCCTGCTCATCCAGTCGGGCACCCTGCTGACCGTCACGTTCGGTGTCGCGGTCCTGATCCTGCCGCTCATCGGCGTGTGGTTCCTGTGGAAGAACACCCAGTTCGTCCGCCGGGCCAACGCCCTCGCCGCCGAACTCGACGCCGAGGGCGGCCTGCCCGTGGACGAGCTGAGGCGGACCCCGGGCGGCCGTATCGACCGCGACTCGGCCGACGAGGTCTTCGCGCTGCGCAAGGCGGAGACCGAGGCGGCGCCCGACGACTGGCGCAGCTGGTTCCGACTCGCCGTCGCCTACCACGACGCCCGGGACACCCCGCGCGCCCGCAAGGCGATGCAGCGGGCGATCGCCCTGCACGACGGCAGACCGGTCCAGGTCTGAGTCCTACGCTCCCGACCAGGCCGTACGGCGAAGGGGCCGGCCCGCGGCGGTGCGGGCCGGCCCCTTCGTGTCGCCGCCGGCGCGGTCAGCCCCGCCGGTACTCCTCGCCCCACGCCTCGATCGCGTCAGCCGCCCGGTCGAAGGCCGTGTCGCGCGCCAGGAAGTCCGCGTTGTGCGTGGTCAGCAGCGGCGGTACGTCGTTCGCGGCGCGGTCCGAGCGGACGAGCAGCAGGGCCTGCCCCTGGACCGTGCGGGGCAGGGACAGCCAGCGCACCGGCTGCTGCACCGTCCGTACGGTCACCACCCGCTCCCAGGGCACCGTGCGGGTGCGGAGGAAGCTGACATGGCGCAGGCCGCGGGCGCTCACCCAGACGCCGGCGCGCAGCATGCGCAGGGCACCGGCGATGACGGCCAGCGCGAGCGCGAACACCACACCGGCCTCGGAGACGGACCCGGTCAGCGCGATGACGACCGCGGCGAACAGCACGTACGAGGCGAGCAGCAGCAGAAGCGCGGCGACGCCCACCCGCCACGGGCCGGGACGGTAGGGGCGCCGCCAGCGGTCGCGGTCCTCGAAGGGCAGCGCGACGTCGTCTTCCGCCGCCTCGAACGCGCGGTCGGCCGTCAGGAAGGGCAGGGGCACGACGGGTCCTCACTCAATCCGTGCAGGGGGCTGTGCCCGGTGAGGTTATCGACCTGTGCCCCCGCTCACCACCCTCGGGGGGCCGGATGGAGTCACATCCGGTGGCCGGACGCCGCCTAGTGCCCCTGGGACGCCCGGGACGCCTGGGAGTGCTGGGTTCCCGCCGACGACTGGTCGGCGGACAGGGCCGGCATGCCGAGGGCGAGCGAGCCCACGAGCCCGGCGACGATGGTGAGGCCGAGCAGCCAGCGTCCCGCCAGCCGGCCGCGGGGGACCCGGTCGCGGGGCGGGGGAGTGACATTGCTGCGGAACCTGTCGGCCTCGGAGAGGAAGGCGAACGGTACGGGCTCGCGCCGGCGAAACATGGTGACGTGCTTCTCCTGTCGTGGATCGAACGGACATCTGCCAACAACACAGACGAGCGGCCACCCCGAAAGGTGCCCGCTTTCCCCGAATTCACAGGAGTTCGCCGGATTGTGTCGACGCCCGGTGGTGATCGGCCCGTTGTCGGTGCCGGGCCGTAGAGTGGGCGCCGCCCGAGCGAGCCATGGAAGGACCCTCCGCGCTGTGACCGACACCCCCGCCGACCACCTCAAGCCCAGCTTCCGCAGTGACGTCACCGTCGAACTGGTCAAGCACACCGCGTCCGACGCCGACGTGCTCTTCGCTGCCCGCGTCTCGACCGTCGGCGAGCAGTCCCTGGACGAGCTGGGCAAGGACCCCGAGCGCTCCAAGGGCCTGATCAACTACCTGATGCGCGACCGGCACGGCAGCCCGTTCGAGCACAACTCGATGACGTTCTTCGTCAGCGCCCCGATCTTCGTCTTCCGCGAGTTCATGCGCCACCGGGTGGGCTGGTGCGTCGCGGGCGACACCGAGATCACGCTGGTCAGCGAAGCGGGGAAGGTCCGGCACCGCTCCATCGAGGACCTGTACGAGCTGTGGCACCTCGGCGACGAGGACCGCCTGCCGCCCTCGGCGGGCGGCGTGACCTGGCACTCCCGCGCGCAGAAGTGGACGGCGCGCGTCCATGGCGAGGAGACCGACCACTACCTCGGTCTGTACGACAGCCGGGAGGCGGCGGACTCCGCCGTGGCGGAGTTCCGCGAGCAGCACCCGTCCACCCGGCTGCGCAGGCTCGAACCCGTCCGGCGCACCCAGGTGCGCTGCTACGACGAGGAGACGCTGACGGCCCGGAGCGGGCGGATCCTCGACGTCATCCAGTCGGGCGTCAAGCCGCTGATCAGGATCACCACCGCCGCCGGCAAGGTGCTTCGCTCGACCGTCGACCACGCCGTGCTCACCCCGGACGGCTGGCGTAAGGCCGGCGAACTCGCGGTCGGGGACGCCGTGATGACCGCGGACGCCGGCTCACCCCGTTCCGAGCAGCCGGTTCCCCCCGGCCTCCATCGGGGCGTGGGCGTATGGACCTCGATGCAGCGCGACCGCCTGATCCGAGAGACCGACACCTGTCACCTCTGCGGAGAGTCGTTCCCGCGTGAGCACCTCGCCCTCGATCACGTCGTCCCCGTGGCCGAGGACCTCGCCCGTGCGCTCGACGAGCGGAACCTCGCACCCGCGTGTGAGCCCTGCCACGCGGCGAAGAGCGCCGAGGAGCAGAAGCCCGCAGGGCACGGCGGCGAGACCGAGGGGGCGGTGCCCGACCCGGTCGTCTCCATCGAGGAGGACGGCGAGGAGATGACGTACGACCTCACCGTGGAAGGGCCCTGGCACAACTTCCTGGCGGGCGGCGTCGTCGTCCACAACTCCTACAACGAGGAGTCCGGCCGGTACCGCGAGCTCCAGCCCGTGTTCTACGTCCCCGGCGAGGACCGCAAGCTGGTCCAGCAGGGGCGCCCGGGCAAGTACGAGTTCGTACCGGGCACCGAGACGCAGCAGGCGATCATGGAGCGCTCCATGCAGGAGTCGTACGTCCAGGCGTACGAGCGCTACCAGGAGATGCTGGCCGCCGGAGTCGCCCGCGAGGTCGCCCGCGCGGTCCTGCCGGTCGGCCTGTTCTCCTCGATGTACGCCACCTGCAACGCCCGTTCGCTGATGCACTTCCTCGGGCTGCGCACCCAGCACGAGCTGGCGAAGGTCCCGTCGTTCCCGCAGCGGGAGATCGAGATGGTCGGCGAGAAGATGGAGGCCGCGTGGGCCGAGCTCATGCCACTCACCTACGCCGCCTTCAACGCGAACGGGCGCGTCGCGCCCTGACGCACCTCCGTTCCCCGGCCGGGCACAGATGTACGGGTCAGCCTCGGGAGGTGTCCGTATTGCGGCATTTGGAGAAGTTCATCTAGCCTGATCAAACGGACCCGGCACTGCTTGAACCCCCGAGCAGGCAGTGCCGGGTTCCACCTTTGTCGCGACTTGTCGCCCTTCCCTGGGGCAGACCCCGCCCTGAGCAGCGAGTAGCGTGTTACCCATGGCTCCGACCTCCACTCCGCAGACCCCCTTCGGGCGGGTCCTCACCGCCATGGTCACGCCCTTCACGGCGGACGGCGCACTCGACCTCGACGGCGCGCAGCGGCTCGCAACCCATCTGGTGGACGCAGGCAACGACGGCCTGGTCATCAACGGCACCACCGGCGAGTCGCCCACCACCAGCGACGCGGAGAAATCGGATCTGGTACGAGCCGTCCTGGAGGCCGTAGGCGACCGGGCACACGTCGTCGCGGGCGTCGGTACCAACGACACCCACCACAGCGTCGAACTCGCCCGTACCGCCGAACGGGTGGGCGCGCACGGCCTGCTGGTCGTCACGCCGTACTACAACAAGCCCCCGCAGGAGGGCCTGTATCGCCACTTCACGGCCGTCGCCGACGCCACCGGGCTGCCGGTCATGCTCTACGACATCCCCGGCCGCAGCGGTGTCCCGATCAACACCGAGACCCTCGTCCGACTCGCCGAGCACCCGCGGATCGTGGCCAACAAGGACGCCAAGGGCGATCTCGGCCGCGCGAGCTGGGCCATCGCCCGCTCCCGCCTCGCCTGGTACTCCGGCGACGACATGCTGAACCTGCCCCTCCTCTCGGTGGGCGCCGTCGGCTTCGTCTCGGTCGTCGGCCACCTCGTCACCCCCGAGCTGCGCGCCCTCGTCGAGGCGTACACCGCGGGCGACGTCCAGAAGGCGACGGAGATCCACCAGCGGCTGCTTCCCGTCTACACGGGTATGTTCCGCACCCAGGGCGTCATGACCACCAAGGCCGCGCTGACCCTGCGGGGGCTGCCCGCCGGACCGCTGCGCCCGCCCATGGCGGAGCTCACGCCCGAAGAGACCGAACAGCTCAAGCTCGATCTCGCCTCGGGCGGGGTACAGCTCTGACACCCAGACTTCGCACGACCCCACGCGTCACCGCTTTTCACAACTGAACAAGGTGAACAAGGCAGGCCACACGGGCCTGCGTCCACCACCACAACTACATCTGCACGAACGTCACGCGCGCCACGTGCCCCATCGGCACGTGGCGCGCGTGGTTGAGGAGAGTCTTTTGAGTCATCCGCATCCTGAACTCGGCCCACCCCCGCCGCTGCCGGACAACAGCCTGCGCGTCACCCCGCTCGGCGGTCTCGGCGAGATCGGCCGCAACATGACGGTCTTCGAGTACGGCGGCCGCCTGCTCATCGTCGACTGCGGCGTCCTGTTCCCCGAGGAGGAGCAGCCCGGCATCGACCTGATCCTGCCGGACTTCTCGTCCATCAGGGACCGCCTCGGCGACATCGAGGGCATCGTCCTCACGCACGGCCACGAGGACCACATCGGCGGCGTCCCCTTCCTGCTCCGCGAGAAGCCGGACATCCCGCTCATCGGCTCCAAGCTGACCCTCGCCCTGATCGAGGCGAAGCTCCAGGAGCACCGCATCCGGCCGTACACCCTCGAAGTGGTGGAGGGGAACCGCGAGCGCATCGGCCCCTTCGACTGCGAGTTCGTCGCGGTCAACCACTCCATCCCGGACGCCCTGGCCGTCGCCATCCGCACCCCCGCCGGCATGGTGGTGCACACGGGCGACTTCAAGATGGACCAGCTCCCGCTGGACAACCGTCTGACCGACCTGCACGCCTTCGCGCGGTTGAGCGAGGAGGGCATCGACCTCCTGCTCGCCGACTCGACGAACGCCGAGGTCCCGGGCTTCGTCCCGCCCGAGCGGGACATCTCCAACGTCCTGCGCCAGGTCTTCGCCGGAGCCCAGAAGCGCATCATCGTGGCGAGCTTCGCCAGCCACGTCCACCGCATCCAGCAGATCCTTGACGCGGCCCACGAGTACGGCCGCCGGGTCGCCTTCGTCGGCCGCTCGATGGTCCGGAACATGGGCATCGCGCGGGACCTGGGCTATCTGAAGGTCCCGCCGGGCCTCGTCGTGGACGTCAAGACACTCGACGACCTGCCGGACCACGACGTGGTCCTGGTCTGCACGGGCTCCCAGGGCGAGCCGATGGCCGCCCTCTCCCGGATGGCCAACAGGGACCACCAGATCCGTATCGTCGAGGGCGACACGGTCATCCTGGCCTCGTCGCTGATCCCGGGCAACGAGAACGCGGTCTACCGCGTGATCAACGGCCTGACCCGCTGGGGCGCGCACGTCGTGCACAAGGGCAACGCCAAGGTCCACGTCTCGGGTCACGCGTCCGCGGGTGAACTGCTGTACTTCTACAACATCTGCCGCCCGAAGAACCTGATGCCGGTCCACGGCGAATGGCGCCATCTGCGGGCCAACGCGGAACTGGGCGCTATGACCGGCGTCCCGCACGACCGGATCGTCATCGCCGAGGACGGCGTCGTCGTCGACCTCGTCGGCGGCAAGGCCCGGATCGCGGGCAAGGTCCAGGCGGGATACGTGTACGTCGACGGCCTGTCGGTCGGTGACGTGGGTGAGCCGGCCCTCAAGGACCGCAAGATCCTGGGCGACGAGGGCATCATCTCGGTGTTCCTTGTCATCGACTCGTCCACCGGCAAGATCACCGGGGGCCCGCACATCCAGGCCCGCGGCTCGGGCATCGACGACTCCGCCTTCGGCGACGTCATCCCGAAGATCACCGAAGTGCTGGAGCGCACGGCTCAGGACGGTGTCATGGAGCCCCGGCAGCTCCAGCAGCTCATCCGTCGCACGCTCGGCAAGTGGGTCTCCGACAACTACCGGCGCAGGCCGATGATCCTCCCGGTCGTCGTCGAGGTCTGACCGCGCACGACCTGTCGTACGCGTGAACTCGGAGCGGGGCAACTCGATTTGCATCGGGGCGCCCCGCTCCAGTACGTTTACGTCTCCGCCTGAACGGGAAGGCCGGACGCCTCGAGCGCCCGATCCGGACCGGAGGGGGTGGAAATTCCGACTCAGAACTTCTGATAAAGTCGGAACCGCCGGAAAGGGAAACGCGAAAGCGGAAACCTGGAAAGCACCGAGGAAATCGGATACGGAAACGGTCTGATAGAGTCGGAAACGCA
>NZ_JBEXCW010000111.1:0-22860 GCF_040605435.1 Streptomyces sp. NPDC005574 | reverse complement strand
CGCATCGACGTCCTGTTCGCCATGCTCCGCGACGGCACCTTCTACCAACCACCCACACCCGCTACGGCTTGACGAAAACCATAGAGGCACCTTTTCGGGCCCCGGCGGCATGCTGGTGGGCGCGTACGACGGTGGAGTCGACCGACACCAGCCAGCCAACCTCTCCCGCCGCGTCCGCCCGAGCCTGGGCGGCCTGGAGCATCCGCTCGAAGGTGCCGTCCAGGGCCCACCGGCGAAAGCGGGTGTGCAGCGTGTGCCAGGGGCCGTACCGCTCGGGCACGTCCCGCCAGGCCGTGCCTGTCCGGAACTTCCACACGATCCCGTTGAGCACGGTTCGATCGTCCAACCGCTTCCGCCCACGCAAGGACTCGGGCAACAGCGGACGGAGGAACTCCCACTCCTCATCGGACAGTTCATGGCGACGTATCACCCGACCATGATCCACCACTCAAGATCAATTGAAGACACGACCTAGCCCCCGCCGGACCGCCGTGGCGTCCGGCGGTGGTCAGCGCGCGTCCCCCGGATGGTGGTCAGCGCGCGTCCCCCGGATGCGGTTCGCCCGTCGCGTACGGGTTCTCCTGGTCCTCGGCCAGCACGCCGACGAACGGGTCGCCCTCTCCCGCGAACGTGTACGCGCCGCCCTCGATCCGCGCGATCAGCCCCCGTGTCCACTCGGCCTCCGCGTCGGCCGTGTGGATCCACAGGTTCATGATCTCGCCGATGTGGCCGAGCTGTTCGGGCCCCTCCTCGGGCACGTAGTGCTCGGTGACGGTGGAGCGCCAGTCCCCAATGCGGCGGGTGCGCTCCTTCAGCAGGGCCACCGCCTCGGCGCGCGGGAGGTCCACGACGAAGCCGATGGCCGCCGACTTGACGTCCGTCTTCTGGTCGTACGAGGTCAACGCCTCGCGCAACAGCGTGAAGTACTCCTCGGTGCCCGCGTCGGTGATCTCGTACTCCGTGCGCGGCGGGCCGCCGGCCGTGGACGGCGCGCTCTCGTGCGCGTGCAGCAGCCCCTGCTTCGCCATCTGCTTCAGCGCGTGGTAGATCGAGCCCGGCTTGGCGTTGGACCACTCGTGCGCGCCCCAGTACTCCAGGTCGTTGCGCACCTGGTAGCCGTGGGCCCGCCCGTGCTGACGGACCGCGCCGAGCACGAGAAGCCGGATCGCTGACATGCGCTCCAGGTTATGGCCCGCCCGGTGGCCCGCGGCTCAGCCGGCCTGTTCCCGGGCCACCAGCTCGAAGGCGGTCCTGCCGTCCAGGGACTCCCGGATGATGTCGGCGTGGCCGGCGTGCCGGGCCGTCTCACGGATCAGGTGCAGCAGCAGCCAGCGCACCGAGACGGCCTCGTCCGGCGGGAACCAGGGGTCGTTCGGCAGCGGGAAGGTGTCGTCGAGGCTGGGGACAGAGCGGACGTACGCCTCCGTCTCGGCGGCCACCCGCTCCCCGTAAGCGAGTTGCTGCTCCACGCTCTCGCCGTCCGCGAGCAGGAAGCACTCGTGCCAGTTCGACTCGTCCCGCTTCACCGCGGGCGCCTCGCCCTTGGCCCGCGCCACCCAGCCCTGCTCGGTCTCGACGACATGCTTGAGCAGCCCGCCGAGGGACAGCTCGCTCGCGCTGGGTCGGGACGCGGCCTGCTCCGCCGTCAGCCCGAGCAGCGCCCGGCGGACGCCGCCCCGCTGCTCGGCCAGGAACGAGAGCAGCGCTCCACGCTCGTCGCCCCGGGCTTCCGCGCGTACGTGAGTGACCATGACCTGCCGCCTTTCGCCGATCCGGGAGAGCCGCGCCCTCCGACACCGACGACGCTACGGGCCCTTGCGGTCAGCTTCTGTCCGCAAGGGCCCGCGCCGGTCACCCAGCGGGGAGGAGGTCAGAACGGGAAGCCGCTGCGCCCGTGCTGCACCGAGATCCACTTGAGGGTGGTGAACGCGTCGAGCATGGTGTCGCCGTTCAGGCGGCCGATGCCGGAGCTCTTCTCACCGCCGAAGGGCACGATCGGCTCGTCGTGGACGGTGCCGTCGTTGACGTGGAACATGCCCGTCTCGATCTGCTTGGCGAAGTGCACGCCCCGCTCGATGTCGGCGGTGTGGACGGCGCCGCTCAGGCCGTAGGGGCTGTCGTTGACGAGGCGTACGGCCTCCTCCTCGCCGTCGAAGGAGATGAGGAACGCGACCGGGCCGAAGAGCTCCTGCCGCAGCAGCGCGGAGTCGGCGGGCAGGCCGGTCAGCACGGACGGCCCGACGAGGTTGTCCGTGGTCGTGCCGTGCAGCAGCGCGGTGGCGCCGTCGGCGATCGCCTGCTCGACGGCGGCCGAGACGGCGTCCGCCTGCGAGGAGTTGATCAGCGGGCCGATGACGGTCTCG
The DNA here is from genome assembly GCF_040605435.1 of Streptomyces sp. NPDC005574. Classification (NCBI taxonomy): domain Bacteria; kingdom Bacillati; phylum Actinomycetota; class Actinomycetes; order Kitasatosporales; family Streptomycetaceae; genus Streptomyces; species Streptomyces sp. NPDC005574. Next base: position 20,497 of record NZ_JBEXCW010000111.1, on the reverse strand, counting down.
GGATCCCGCGGGTCGCCGACCTTGAGCGTCTTGACCTTGGCGACGAACTTCGCGGTGAACTCCTCCTCGACCGAGCGGTCGACCAGGACGCGGTTCGCGGCCATGCAGACCTGGCCCTGGTGGACGTAGCGGCTGAAGACGGCCGCGTCGACGGCGTAGTCGATGTCGGCGTCCTCCAGCACCACCAGGGCGCTGTTGCCGCCGAGTTCGAGGACCGAGCGCTTGAACTGCGAGGCGCAGACGGTGGCGACGTGCCGGCCGACCTTGTCGGAACCGGTGAAGGAGATGACCTTCGCCAGCGGGTGCTCCAGGAAGGCGTCGCCGATCTCGGCGATGTCGGTGATGACGACGTTGAGCAGACCGCCGGGCAGGCCGGCCTCCTCGAAGATCTTCGCGACCAGGGAGCCGCCGACGATCGGGGTGTTCTGGTGCGGCTTGAGCACCACGCCGTTGCCGAGGGCGAGCGCCGGCGCGACGGACTTGATCGACAGCAGGAAGGGGAAGTTGAAGGGGCTGATCACACCGACGACACCGACCGGGACGCGGTAGACGCGGTTCTCCTTGCCGTCGATCGGCGAGGGGATGATCCGGCCCTCGGGCCGCAGCGCCAGGTGGACCGCCTCGCGCAGGAACTCCTTGGCGAGGTGCAGTTCGAAGGCCGCCTTGAGGCGGGTGCCGCCGAGCTCGGCGACGATCGCGTCGGAGATCTCCGCCTCGCGCTCCTCGATCACCCGGAGGGCCTTCTCGAAGACCGCGCGGCGCGCGTAGGCGTTGGTCGCGGCCCACTGCTTCTGGGCGCGGGCGGCAGCCTGGTACGCGTCGTCGACCTCGTCGACCGTGGCTATGGTGATCGACGCCAGCTTCTCGCCGTCGTACGGGTTGAAGTCGATGATGTCCCAGGAGCCCGTGCCCGGGCGCCACTCACCGTCGATGTACTGCTGAGCCAAGTCGGTGAAGTACGACGACATGTGATCCCTCAATCCCCTGATGCGACCGACGTCACGATCTGATCACACGTCATCGTACGTGTGTTTCAGGGGAGTTGGAGGCCACTTGGGGCCGGTCCGGCGGGTCTGGGGAAAACCCTCAGGAGAGCTGGATCAGGCCCCGCAGCAGGTCCCGGCTCTCGTCCGGACCCGGGCTGTCCTGCTGGAGCTCCTTGAGCGCCTTCTCGTACTGGGCCACGTCCTCGTGCTTGTCCAGGTACAGCGCGCTGGTGAGCTGCTCCAGGTACACGACGTCCGAGAGGTCGGACTCCGGGAAGCTGAGGAGTGTGAACGCGCCGGACTCGCCGGAGTGCCCGCCGAAGCCGAACGGCATCACCTGCAACCGCACGTTGGGCCGCGCGGAGATCGCGATCAGGTGCTGGAGCTGGCCGCGCATCACCTCGCGGTCGCCGTAGGGCCGGCGCAGGGCGGCCTCGTCCAGGATGACGTGGAACTCGGGGCCGCCGTCGGAGAGCAGGTACTTCTGCCGCTCCAGGCGCAGCGCCACGCGCCGTCGCACGTCCGCCTCGCTCGCGCCCTTCATACCGCGCCGGACGACCGCGCGGGCGTACGCCTCGGTCTGCAGCAGGCCGTGCACGAACTGCACCTCGTAGGCGCGGATGAGGGAGGCGGCGCCCTCCAGGCCCACGTAGGTGGGGAACCAGCTGGGCAGGACGTCGGAGTAACTGTGCCACCAGCCCGCGACGTTGGCCTCCTTGGCGAGGGACAGCAGCGACAGCCGCTCCGCCTCGTCCGTGATGCCGTACAGCGTCAACAGGTCCTCGACGTCCCGCGTCTTGAAGCTCACCCGGCCCAGCTCCATCCGGCTGATCTTGGACTCCGAGGCGCGGATGGAGTACCCCGCCGCCTCACGCGTGATCCCGCGCGCCTCGCGCAGCCGCCTGAGTTGCGAGCCGAGCAGCATCCGCCGCACCACCGATCCGGGCTCTCCCGCGCTCACGTTCGCCAGCCTCCCCAACCGTCTTCAGGGGCCGAAGTCTGCCACTAAAACACTCCGAGCAGTACTCGTCCGATTACAGAGATGGAAATAAGTCAAGGATTGCGCACAGGACCGGAACAGGAACGGCGAAGAAGTGACGGGCGCAGGCTGCGAATATGGCGGAAAAAATAGCCAACAAGCGGTACGGGAGGGGCTAATTCGGTCGCGTGCACGTGCATCTGCCCTTGCATCTGCTGTACGCATCCGAAACCATGGTCTCGCGCAACCGCTGCATCGCAACGACCGCGAACCCCGGGAGTGCCTCGCATGGGGACGAATGGATCGACCATGCTCGAGCCGTTACGGCAGGGCCTTCCGCCACTGGATCCCGCGGCTGTGTCCAGCGCCGCCTCGTGCGCTCTGCCCGCCCGCTACGAAGCGGTGCGCGAGGCACGGCAGTTCACCCGCAGAACGCTCGACCAGTGGGACATGGGCGACCGCTTCGACGACGTCTGTCTCGTGGTCTCCGAACTGGTCACCAACGCCCTGCGGCACGCGCTGCCCGCCAGCACCCCGCGCACACCGGAGCAGAACCCACCCGTCCGTCTGCACCTCATGCGCTGGACGGAGCGGCTGGTGTGCGCGGTGCGCGACCCCAGTCACGACAGCCCGATCGCGTGCGAGGCGGACGACTTCTCGGCGGAGTCGGGCCGCGGCCTGTTCCTCGTGGACTCGTTCGCGGACGGCTGGGGCTGGCACCCGCTGGCCGGCACGCTGGGCGGCAAGGTCGTCTGGGCGCTGTTCCGGCTCCAGACCCCGATCGCGGAATGAGGAACCGCGGCGCCTTCTGACGCCGCGGTTCTACGCGCGTTACGCAGCGCGACGCGCCGATCGCCCTCGGTCGTGCGAGGTGGGGGCCGGGATCAGCCCGCGATCAGGTGGTCGAACTCGCCGTCCTTGATGCCCAGGAGCATCGCCTCGATCTCGGCGCGCGTGTAGACGAGCGCGGGACCGTCGGGGAAGCGCGAGTTGCGCACGGCCACATCCCCGCCCGGCAGCCGGGCGAACTCCACACAGGAACCCTGCGAGTTGCTGTGCCGGCTCTTCTGCCAGGCCACCCCGTCCAGATGCGTGGCCGCCATGCCGTTGTGCACGTCGAACACGTCGTACCCCCCGTAAACGCCGTCACCGTCGTGGTCCACAGGTCGCTCCCCGGTGGTGCACTGGCTGAAGTGGCCATTGGTGCAGTGGTCAACTGTTCCGGATCATAGCCCTGTTCACGTGCAGATGCATGGGCAGATGCACGTGCACGCCGGGTGTTCCCGTGGTTACAGCTCTGTCGGCCGCACCACCGAAGCCGTACCGGTGTCCGCCTCGGAACTCACCGAATTCTTCGTGTACTAGAGACAGACGCATACCGGCGCCTTACTGTTCCAACGCCCGCGTGAGCGTCCGGTGAAGGCTCTCCCTACGGCCGGTTCCCGCCCCCCGGCCGGCCCCGCACCGTCATCCCGCCCGGCCGCCTCCCGGGCCGGCCTGGTAGCGTGCTGCGACTGTTTCGGCCAACCGGCCGACCGACCGCGGACCGGACCGCTGCGGGCGTCCTCCACCGGCTACAGCTTGGGAGCTTCCAGTGACTACGGCGACCAGTGAGACCCCTGCCGGCACCGCAACGGTCTCACGGCGGCGGCTGCGGATCGCTGCGGGGGCCGTGGCGCTGGCGGGTTCGCTGGCCCTGACGGCCTGCGGCGGCGGGAACGGCGGCTCCGACGACACCTCCTCCGCCGACCCCAGCGCCTCCGCGAGCGCGGACACGGGCGGCACGTCCGGCGGCTCGTCGTCGTCATCGTCCTCCTCGTCCTCCTCGTCGGCCGGCAAGCTCGCGGGCAGCTGGCTCGCGACGACCGACGGCAAGGCCGTGGCCCTGGTGGTCAACGGCACGCAGGCCGGCGTCTTCACGACCGGCGGGAGCGTGTGCAGCGGCACCGCGAAGGAGGAGGCCGGCATGCAGATGATCCGTCTCAAGTGCACCGACGGCAGCAAGGACCGGGCCGTCGGGATGGTCGACTCCGTCGGCAGGTCGACGCTGAAGGTCACCTGGCAGCAGGGCATCGGCTCGGAGACGTTCACCCGGACGGAAGGCGGAACGCTCCCCTCGGGGCTGCCGACGGCCGGCCTGGGGTCGTAGTCCCGGCGCAGTCGCCGTCATAGCCGCAGCCGTAGCCGCGGTCACAGGGGGTGGGGCGCGGGACGGCGCGCGGCGGGGCGTCCCGGCGCGGGACCCGGCGGGAAGGTGCGGCACGGCCCGCGTTCCGCGACCGACGGGCGGGTTCGTGCGTGATGATCCGTGAAACGAACCGATCACCCACGTTTGCTGCGCGGAGGCCGTGCACGCGATGATCTGCTGCGCGTACGGGTGATCCGCGTACGCGACCATGTGCTTCGTCCGCGCGGTGACGCGTGTGGGCGATCACCGGCATCGCGCGCGGGGTGAATCCGCGTAGGCGATGATCGACGTCGCGTGAGCGGTGACCCGTGCACGCGGCGTTCGACATCGTGTGCGTGGTGATCCGCGCGCGCGGCACTCGCTTCGTGTGCGTGGTGACACGCACGCCGTCACCGACGTACCGACGTCCCCACGTCCCGCCCCCAGAGGACCTCACATGCGCGCCTTGCCCATCGCCGTCACCGCTCTGGCCGCGGCTCTGCTCCTGACCGCCTGCGACAGCGACAGCGGCGGCGGCGACTCGACCGCCAGTCAGGACAGCAAGCCCGCGAGCCAGGACGGCACGGCCTGCACGTTCGACGGGGTCGCGGTGCAGGTCGGCCCCGCCAGCGCCGCCCCCGCCGCCGGAGACACCGGCAACGTGCCCGTCACGATCACCAACCGCGGCTCCGCGTGCACCCTGGACGGACTGCCCACGGTCAGCCTCCACGCCGGCGGCACCTCGGCCGCCGTCGCACCCGAACAGGCCGCCAAGTCCCAGAAGCTGACCCTCGCGAAGGGCACCGCCGCGTCCTTCACGCTCACCTACGTGCGCGGCGAGGCCGGTGGCGACAAGAGCCTCGCCGTGAAGACGGCGACGTTCGCCCTGCCGGGCGCCAAGGCCACCCACAGCTTCGCGTGGTCGTACGGCGAGGTCGCGCTGAAGGCCGCCAAGGGCGAGCCCGACGCGTCGGTCAGCGCCTTCCAGCAGGCCGGCGACTGAGGCCGGGCCGGGGCCGGCTCACCGCAGCGGCCGGCGGGCTCCGACCTGGGCCCGGTCGGCCGCTTCGGCGCCCTCCGTCCAGCCGGCCTCGTCGCTGACACCGCGCAGGCGGGTCGTGGTCGTACGGGGGAACAGGTGGTCGAGGCGGTCGCCGACCGCCAGGTCCCGGGTGGCCAGGACGGGCAGCAGGTCCTGGGTCACCTGGGTCTCGGCGGCCGCCGCGAGCCGGCTGCCGACGCGGTGGGCGTAGGCCGCCAGGAACGACTGCCGGAAGGTCTTGGTCCGCTTGCGGCCGCCCGCGCGCTGGGCGGCCTCCGCCTTCGTCATCGCGGTCTCGGCCTGCACGAGCAGCGAGGTGTAGAGCAGTTCGACCACTTCCAGGTCGGCGTCGAAGCCGACGACGGTGGAGAAGCCGAGGCTCTCGTTCCACACCGCGCGGCAGTGGTTCGCGGTGGCGACGGCGTCCAGCAGCACCGCCTTGGCCTGCTCGTACGGCGGGTCGACCCCGATCCGGCAGGCAGCGGGCACGTCCTTCGCCGGCGCCCCCGCGGCGAGCAGCGCCTCGTCGACGCTGTGCCGGGCCATCAGTTCCTGCGCCTTCGCGCTGAGCGCCTCCGCCTCCTCCGGGTAGCCGGTCGCCTCCGCCTTGGCCAGCAGCGCGCGAATGCGGGAGAGCATGCGCGACTCGGGCCGCCGCTCACGCCGCGCCCCCTGCGGCGAAGGGGACTCCGACGGCTCCGAGGGCTCCAGAGGCTCCAGCGTGGGCAGGCCCAGCAGCAGGCGGTACAGCTCCAGCACGGTGGTGGCGTGGGTGAAGCGGTCGGGGCGGGGGGCGCGGCGTCCGGCCTGGTCCGGCCGGGTGAGCTCGGCGAGTTCGTCGAGCTGGGCGGTCCAGCGGGGGCTGCGGGGGCGGCTTCCCGGGGAGCGATGTCGCGAGGACTGCCGCGAGGACCCGTCCCGCGGCTGGTCCGGGGACGACTCCGCGAGGATCAGTGACGCGACCAGGCGCACGTGGACGTCGTCCAGTTCGCGCCGGACGATCCGTACGAGGTCGGCGGGCTGCCAGCCGCGCCGCCAGGCCGTCGCCACGAACTCCGCACCGCGCCGCGCGAGTTCGGTGTCCGCGCCGGGGTCGGAGGCGAGCAGCGAGGCGCCCGAGTCGAGGGACGTGTCGGTGTCGGCGTAGAGGGCGGCCCGGAAAGCGCGCTCGACGGTGCTGGTCGTACTCACCCGGCGATCGTCTCACCCGCGCGTCACGGCCCCGGAGGACGGTCGACCACTGTCAACCAAGGGTTGACACGCCCCGCCTGTCAACTTACGGTTGACACATGACGACGAAGCCGACCCCCACGTCCTCCGTACGCCTCGACGACCTCATCGCGGCCATCAAGAACGTTCACCCCGACGCCCTCGACCAGTTGGAGGGCGCGGTGATCGCCGCCGAACACCTCGGAGACGTGGCCGACCACCTGATCGGTCACTTCGTGGACCAGGCCCGCCGCTCCGGCGCGTCCTGGACCGAGATCGGGAAGAGCATGGGGGTGACCCGGCAGGCCGCGCAGAAGCGGTTCGTTCCGAAGGAGTCGACGGGCCTCGACCCCAACCAGGGCTTCGGCCGGTACACCCCGCGCGCCCGCGCGGTGGTGATGGCCGCCCACAACGAGTCCGTCGCCGCCCGCAACGCCGAGGGCCGCCCCGAGCACCTGGTGCTCGGCCTGCTGGCCGAGCCGGAGGGGCTGGCCGCCAAGGCGATCACCGCGCACGGCGTGCTCCTGGACGCCGTCCGCCAGGCCGCCACCGCGGCGCTGCCGCCCGCCGCGGACGAGGTCCCGGAACTCGTGCCCTACGGCTCCGACGCCAAGAAGGTCCTGGAGCTCACCTTCCGCGAGGCCCTGCGCCTCGGCCACAACTACGTGGGCACCGAGCACATCCTGCTGGCCCTGCTGGAGTTCGAGCACGGCCAGGGGGTCCTGTCGGGCCTCGGCCTCACCAAGGCGACGGCGGAGCAGCACATCGCCGAGGCGCTCGACGTCTTCGTCCAGGAGGCCGGGACGGGGTCCGGGACGGGGTCCGATGCCGAGGCGGGGGCAGAGGCCGGGCAGGACTGAGTGCGGGCAGGACTGAGGCCGTAGGGGCGCGCGCCGGAACCCAGGCCGTGACGGCCGGCCGGCCGCGTCCCGGCGCCGCACAGCCGGCAGCGCTGCCGCCGGGTGAGCGCCCGGCTCGTACAGGCCCCCGGTGAGCTGGAGCGGGGGCGTTGTCAGAGGTGGCTGGCAGACTCGCAGCATGGCCGACCGGTGGGTGCTCGCTCCGGCCGAGGACGGTGGCGCCGAGGTCGCCCCCCTCGGTCCGGACGGGCTGCCCGCGGGTCCCGTGCTGCGGGAGCCGGACCTCGCCGCCGCCGTGCGCGGGCGGCCCGAGGTCACCCGCTGGGTGTGGCGTTCGACGCCCGAGGTCTACCCGCGCCTGCTCGCCGCGGGCGTGCGGGTGGAGCGGTGCTACGACATCGAGGACGCCGAGACGCTGCTCCTCGGCCACGAGGGCCGGTCGGGCGAACCCCGCTCGGCCGCGGCCGCCCTGGCCCGGTTGCGGCGCGGCCCGGTGCCGCCCGATCCGCCGCAGCGGGCCGCCGAACCCGGTTCCCAGTCCCCGCTCTTCGAACCGCAGACCGTGCACGTACCGCTCACCGACCTCGCCGAGGTGTACGCCGACCAGCAGCGGCGGCACGACCGGGCCGCCCACCCGGAGCGCATGCGGCTGCTGACGGCGGCCGAGTCGGCGGGGATGCTGGTCGCCGCCGAGATGAACCGGTCCGGGCTGCCGTGGAGCGCGGAGGTGCACCGCCGCCTGCTGCACGAACTGCTCGGCGAGCGGTACGCGGGCGGGGGCGAGCCCCGCCGTCTGGCCGAGCTCGCGGACGAGGTGTCCGCCGCCTTCGGCCGCCGCGTCCGGCCCGATCTGCCCGCCGACGTCGTCAAGGCGTTCGCGGGGGCCGGGATCAGGATCAGATCGACCCGCCGCTGGGAGATCGAGTCCCTCGACCATCCCGCGGTGAAACCGCTGGTCGAGTACAAGAAGCTGTACCGCATCTGGGTCGCCCACGGCTGGTCCTGGCTCCAGGACTGGGTACGGGACGGCCGGTTCCGGCCCGAGTTCCTCGCCGGCGGCACCGTCACCGGCCGCTGGGTCACCAACGGCGGCGGCGCCCTGCAGATCCCCAAGGTGATCCGGCGTGCCGTCGTCGCCGACCCCGGCTGGCGGCTCGTCGTCGCCGACGCCGACCAGATGGAGCCACGGGTACTGGCCGCCATCTCCCGGGACCCCGGCCTGATGGAGGTGGCCGGGCGGGCGAGCGACCTCTACCAGTCCGTCTCCGACCGCGCCTTCTCCGGCGACCGCGCCCAGGCCAAGCTCGCCGTGCTCGGCGCGGTCTACGGCCAGACCTCCGGCGACGGCCTCAAGAACCTCGCCGCCCTCCGACGCCGGTTCCCCAAAGCGGTGGCCTACGTCGACGACGCGGCCCGCGCGGGCGAGGAGGGCCGGCTCGTGCGGACCTGGCTCGGGCGGACCTGCCCACCGGTGGCCGGAGCGGACGACGACCCGGCGGAGGAGGCGGGCATCCCCCTCACCGAGGACGAGACCGAGGGGCGGCCCGGTGTGCGGCGCGGCGGGCCGTCGGGCGGGCGATCCGGAGGCCAGGGCGACGAACCGTCCGGTGGGGCGGACTGGACCCCGGGGTACGCCTCCGGCAACGCCCGGGCGCGGGGCCGGTTCGCCCGCAACTTCGTCGTCCAGGGCAGCGCCGCCGACTGGACGCTGCTGCTGCTCGCCGCGCTCCGGCAGTCCTGCGCGACGATGGCCGCCGAACTGGTGTTCTTCCAGCACGACGAGGTGATCGTGCACTGCCCCGAGGAAGAGGCCGCGACGGTCGTGGCGGCGATCCAGCAGGCGGCGGACCTCGCCGGACGCCTGACGTTCGGCGAGACACCGGTGCGGTTTCCGTTCACCACGGCGGTGGTGGAGTGCTATGCGGACGCCAAGTGAGCGATGCGGGCCTCCCCGCCCGGGCGGGGAGGGGGAGGTCGCGGCCGGCGGAGGGGCAACCGCGGTCGGCATGGGGGAAGTTGCGAGCGCATGGGGTCTGCGGGAGGGGGCGGCGCGGGGGCGGTTGTGGGGGCCGGGGGTTCGCGGCGATCGGGGGCGGGGCCGGGGCCGGGGGCGGCCGAGGGTCTACGTCGGCCGGTGCGGGGGCGGGCGTGGGCGCCAAGAGTCGCGGCGATAGGGGCGGGGGCACCTGTGGGCGCCGACGGTTGGCGGCGATCGGCGCCGGGAGCGGCCCTGAGCGCCGAGAGTCCGGGCCAGTCGTGTCAGGGCGGCCGAGGGGCCGCGCGGGTCGGCGCGGAGTCCGGCCAGGTCGGCGCCGAGGCAGCCGCGGTCGGTGCGGAGTCGGTCGGCGCGGTCTCAGCCGCGGTGGACGCCGGCTCGGTCGCGGTCGGCATCCCTCAGCCGCGGCCGGCACGGGCTCAGTCGCGGTCGGTGTCGGCTCGGCCGTGGGCAGCCGTGGTCAGCCGTGGTCGGCCGTGGTCAGCCGTGGTCGGCCAGCAGATCCCGTAGCTCCGTCACGACCGCCTTCTCGTCCGTCCCGTCCAGCGCGTCGAGGGCCGAGCGCCACTCCTCGTACGCCTCCTCGGCGCGCCCCGACTCCCGCAGCAGCAGGCCGTACTGGTGGCGGCCGAGACCGCCCATGTAGCGGTCGGCGCGGTCGTCGGCCCGGCGCAGCAGTTCCGCGCACTCGCGGCCGGCCCGGAGCGGCTGCCCGAGTCGGCGCAGGGCGCGCACCAGGCCGAGCCGGGTCTGGGACTCGCCGTGCCAGTCCCCGCGGGCACCGAGGATGCGCAGGCTCTCCTCGAAGTGGGGCAGCGCGGCGGCGGGTTCACCGAGACGGAGATGCGCGTAGCCGATGTTGCAGTGCGCGGAGTGCTGCACGATGACGTTGCCGATCGCGTCGCCGAGGGCGAGGGAGCGCCGGTGCTGTCCGATGGCGGCCCGCGGGTCGGTGTGCTCGTACAGGTTGCCGAGGTGGCTGTAGGTCACGGCCTCGCCGTGCGGGTCGTCCAGCCGCCGGGAGAACTCCAGGCTCTGCCGCAGCGCCCGCTCCGACTCCGCGTACCGGCCGAGTCCTTCGAGCAGCAGCCCACGGTTGTTGAGGCAGCGGCGCATCCGGGACACCGCGCCGCGCCGCCGCCAGATCGCGAGGGCGCCGTCGTTCAGGGTGAGGGCCTCGCCCTGCCGGCCGGTCAGGAAGTGCACGCCCGCGAGGTCGCCCAGCGCGTACGCCTCGGCCGCCTCGTCACCGAGCCGCCGCGCCACCGTCAGGGCGGCCCGGCCGAGCACCTCCATCTCTGCGACCCGGCCACTGCGCTGGACGTACGGCAGGACGAGACGCAGCAGGGCGGAGACGCGGGCCGCCGTACGGTCGTCGGGGTCCTCGGCGTACGCCTCCACCAGCGCCACGATGTTCTCCAGCTCCAGGTCGCCCCAGGCGAAGGCTTCCGCCGGGCCGGCGAAGGGCCGGGCGGCGGCCACGTGCACCGCGTGTTCGGGCAGCTGGGCCGAGGTGGGCCTGCGGCGGTCGTCCTGGTCGAGCCCCGGTTCGACGATGGCGGTGAGGGTGCGCTCGGCGACGGCCGCGTACCAGCTGAGGGCCGCGGTGACGGAGCGTGCGCCCGGGGCGCCGCCGTCGGCCGGGTCGCCGCCGGGTTCGGTGCCCGCCACCTCGCGGGCGAAGTCGCGGACCAGGTCGTGGGGTGCGTAACGGCCGTACGACGTCTCCTCCAGCAGCGCCACGTCGACGAGCCGGTCCAGGGCGGCCTCGGCGCGGGCCTCGTCGGTGCCGGCCAGCCGGGCCAGGAGGGGGACCCCGTACGCCGGGAGGTCGACGCCGCCGAGGTGGCGCAGGGCGAGGGCCGCGTCCCGGTCGGCCCGGCGGTCCGAAGCGGCGAGCGCGTCATGGGCGACGGCGAGGGAGCGGCGGACACTGAGGTCGTCGTACTCCAGGTGCGACAACCTGCTCTCTGCGGCGGCCAGTTGACTGGCCAGCGCGTCCGCGGTGAGGGCGCGGCGGGCGGCCAGCCGGGCGGCGACCACCCGCAGGGCCAGGGGCAGGCGGCCGGTGAGCGCGACGAGCGGATGGTCCGCGCCGAGGGCGTCCCGGCCGGAGACCGCCCGCAGCAGTGCCGCGCTGTCCTCACCGCTCAGCGGGGCGAGCGGGAAACGGCGGGCCCCGTCCAGCGCGGTCAGCGGCGAACGGCTGGTGACGATGACCGCGCAACCCTCGCCGGCCGGCAGCAGCGGCCGTACCTGGGCGGCGTGCGCGGCGTCGTCCAGCACCATCAGCGTCCTGGTCGGCGCGAGCAGGGAACGCAACAGGGCGGCCGCCGCGTCGGGGTGCTCAGGGATACGGCGGGGCTCGGTACCGAGGTCGCGCAGCAGCGCGGTGAGCGCCTGGACGGGCGTGAGCGGACTCATGCCCGGAGTGGCGCCGTGCAGGTTGACGTAGAGCTGACCGTCGGAAAAACGTTCCCGCAGGCTGTGCGCCACGTGCAGGGCGAGGGCGCTCTTGCCGACACCGGCCATCCCGCTGACGACGGCGACGGACGGATGCCCGCCGCCTGGAGCCAGCGCACGACGCAGGCCGTCCAGGACGGCGGCCCGGCCGGTGAAGTGCCCGACGGGCGGGGGCAGTTGCGCGGGGCGGGGTGGGGAGAGGGGCGCGGGGGCGGGGGCCTTGGTGGCGGGGGTGGGCGGGCGCGCGCCGTCGATCCCGGGGGCGCTGTCATCGGATGCGGTGACGCTGGCGCTGTCGACGGTGGCCGTGGTGCCGGTGGAGGCCGTGGTGCCCCGGGTGCGGGTGTCGTCGCCGTTCCCCGCGAGCTCGGCAGTGCTTGCCGCGCCGGTGGAGATCACCGCGTCCGCGCCGGCGTCCGCGGTGTCCGCCGTGTCCGTGGTGCCCGCCGTGTCGGAGAGGGCGTAGGCGAGGTCACGCAGCACCTCCACGTGCGCCTGCCGCACGGTCGGCCCCGGCTCGATGCCGAGTTCCTCGACGAGGCGGTTGCGCAGGTCGCGGTGGACGGCCAGCGCCTCGGCCTGCCGGCCGGTGCGGTGCAGGGCCAGCATCAACTGGCGGTGATACGCCTCCCGCAGCGGGTGCTCGGCTGCCAGCGCAGCCAACTCCGGTACGAGGGTGGCGAGGCGGGCCGGACTCGCGACGCGCGTAGCGGTGACGGCCAGTTCGGCGTCGTAGCGCCATTCGAGGACGAGCAGGCGCGCCTCCTTCAGTCGCTCCACGAAGGCGTACCCGGCGAACTCGGGCGGCAGCCCGCTCAGCGGGGTGCCCCGCCACAGGGCGAGCGCCGCCGCGCACTCGTCGATGACCCGCGCCCAGTTCCGGGCGGCGTGCGCGCCACGGGCCGCGGCGACGTGCCGGTCGAAGACGTGGACGTCCAGTTCGCCGGGCTCGACGCGCAGTTGGTAGCCGGGCGGCACGGCCCGCAGCCGCTCGGGCTCGTCGAGCAGCCGGCGCAGCCGGGTCACGTGATTGTGCAGCGAGGCCCGTGCGGACGGGGGTGGCGCGCCGGCCCACAGCGCGTCCTTGAGCGAGTCGACGGAGACGACCCGGCCCGCTTCGAGCAACAGGGCGGCGAGCAGCGCCCGCACCTTGGGACTGCTGACACTCCTGACCTCGCCGCCGGTTCCACCGGGGCCGCCGTGAACGTCGTACAGCACCGGCGTTCCCAGCAGTCCGAACCGCAGCTCGCACCGCATCACGCCGTCCACTGCCCTCCCGCGCGCCTCGACCGGCCGCGCCCGCACTTCGCGGTGGCCTTCCGCCGATTCCGCGTCTCTGATGTCCCGACGTCGCGGCATGTCTGGCGGGTTCCCGCCGCTACGGGGCGTTTTCCCGCCAACCTGCCCACGGCGCCCCCGGCCGGAAATCCCCCACACACAGGCCGTCGAGCCTCAGCCGGCAACGGCTTCCCGCCAATCGGCGGACGCCGAAAAGCAGAACCGTTGGCCACATGTTAGCGATTCGTTGGCGCGGCCTGATGTGATCACTTCATCGGATCTGGCCCGACGGCGCGCGCGTAGGACGCGCAACTCGGGGGAGTGTCGCCGTCGCGGCCGGTTCCGGGGGACGCGAGAGGGTCCCGGTCGGCGGAGGTGACCGACCGGGTCCCTCGTCCTGTCGTTCACCGCCCGGTGCGGGACGACGGGCGATCCCGCACGACGGACGACTGACAACTGACGGCAGAGGGCAGACGGCTGACGCTGACGGCTGACGGCTGACGGCTGACGGCTGACGGCTGACGGCAGTGAAGACGAGCGGCCGTGTGGTTCACCTGCCGGGGCGGACCACCCGCCGGACGGACCACAGCTCGGGGCGGACCACCGCGGTCTCAGATGACGGGTGGCCGTCCCAGCCGGGTGAGTCGCCACACCGTCCGCCAGCGCATGGGCCGCCGCTCACCGGCCGACTCCCGTACGCCTTCCGCGAATCCGCCGAACCAGGCGCGCAGACCGGCCGCCGACCGCACCCGCAGCAGGGTGATCAGTGTCCACACGCCGAGGTGGACGGGCATCAGGAGCAGCGGCAGCCGGCGCCGGACCAGCCACACCCGGTTCCGGGCGTTGACCCGGTAGTAGATGGCGTGCCGGGCGGGCGAGGTCTTCGGGTGCCGGAGCAGCAGTTCGGGCGCGTAGCGGATCGACCAGTCGGCGTCGAGGGCCCGCCAGGCGAGGTCGATCTCCTCGTGGGCGAAGAAGAACTCGGCCGGCCAGTCGCCGATCTCCCCGAGCATGGCCATCCGCAGGGCGTGCCCGCCGCCGAGGAACCCGGTGACGTGCCCGCCGCGCAGGGGGTCGGAGGAACCGACCCGGGGGACGTGCCGCCGCTGCGTCTCCCCGTTCTCGTCGGCGATACGGAACCCGACGATCCCCAGGCGCGGCTCGGCGGCGAACAACTCCCCCACCCGGCGCAGCACATCGGCCTCGACGAGCAGTCCGTCGTCGTCGAGTTCCACGACGACGTCCACGTCACCGAACTCCCGCAGCCGCTCCAGCGCCACGTTCCGTCCGCCGGGACAGCCGAGGTTCTCCTCCAGGTCGATCGTGGTCACCTCACCCGGAAGGGCGAGCCCGTGCGCGAACTCGGGCAGCCGGCACCCGTTCCCGACGATCACGATCCGCGCGGGCGCGCAGTCCTGCTTCGCCACGGACTCCAGCAGCGCCTCCACGGCACCCGGCCGGTTCCCCATGGTCACGACGGCGACGGCGATCCTCGGCAACGCCCCCATGTCCCTCACCTCATCCCGGCCGACAACTGCGACCGGGATGCTAGCCGTTCACGGTAAGGACTTCTCAAGTACGGGGAATCCTGGGGCGATCGGGCGCGTCGCCTCGGAGGCGGCGGTACCGGCCGAGGCGCCCACCCCAGCCCTGACGGATCGCCTCGCGGCCTCGGAGGTCGCGGTACCGGCGGACTCCCCCACCTCAGCCCTGGCGCGTCACGCTCACCCGAACGGTCAGCGTGCCCCGGTTGTCCTGCGAGCAGGGCCCGGCGATGTCGTTCATCCCGAGTTGCAGGGTGCCGTTCCCGGACGCCTGGAACATCACCCCGCGTCCGACGGGGTGGACCGGGAAGTCCTGCTTGCCCTTGAGGCGTACCAGCAGCGCACCGAACGGGGAGGCGGCCCTGACCTTACAGTCCCGGGCTCCGTCGAGCCGCTTGTTCGTCTCCGTGTCGTACCCGGCGGGCCCGGTCACGGGCATGTTCCGGTAGTCGGCCGTCCACTGCCCCGAGACGAAGCGGACGGCGACCCGGTCGCCCCGCCGGACCGACACGCCCGTCACCGGCTGCCAGCCGGTCGCCGCCTGGACGACCTGACCGGTGGTCGTGGTCTTCGGGGTGTCGTGGAGCGGCAGCGTCCCGGTGAGGAAGAGGCCGCCGACGACGCCCGCCGCCAGCACCGCCGTACCGGCGAGGGCCCACACCAGCCGCTTCGGCCCGGCGGAGCGGGACGGCTGCCGGGGCGCGGGGCGCAGCGAGGTGGTGTGCCGTGCCGTCGGCACCGCCTGTGCGGGCCCGACGATCCCGTCCCGGCCCCTGGTCAGCGTGTCCGCGTCGGCCCACGGCGCAGCGGCCGAAGACACGCGCAGGGTCGCCGACGGCAGCGGCGGCCCGGCGTCCGGGTCCCCCGCCGCGACGCGCTGGAGCGCCTCCCGCGCCGCGGCCGTCGAGGGGCGGTCGTCCGGTGACTTGCGCAGCAGCGCCTCGACGACTGGCAGCAGCGGCCCGAGCCGCTCCGACAGGACGGGTTCCTCGTACGCCACCGCGTGCAGGGTCGCGGGCGCGCTCGGCCTGCGGAAGGGGGACCGCCCGCCGCACACCGTGGCGAGGGACGCGCCCAGCGACCACAGGTCGGAGGGCGGACCGGCCTCCGAGCCCATGACCCGCTCGGGCGCCATGTACTCGAGGGAGCCGACCAGTTCACCGGTGGTCGTCAGGAACTCGCCGTCGTCCAGGGCCGCGATGCCGAAGTCGGTGAGGACGACGTTGCCGCCGGGCCGCACGAGGACGTTGGCGGGCTTCACGTCGCGGTGCAGGGTGCCGGCCGCGTGCACGGCCTCCAGCGCGTCGAGCAGTTGCAGACCGAGGACGGCGGTGTGCCGCGGTGTCAGCGGACCCGTCTCGGCGATCCGGCGGGCCAGCGAGGGCCCCTCGACGAGCTCCATGACGATCCACAGCCGGTCCTCGGACTCGACCAGGTCGTGGACGCCGACCACGTGGGGGTGCGGCACCCGGGCGACGGCACGGGCCTCCCGTACGGCACGGCGCACGCGGGTACGGTGCTCCGTGTCACCGTCGGTGAGGATGTGCAGCTCCTTGGCGGCGACCGAACGGTCGAGCAACTGGTCGTGAGCGCGCCAGACCGTGCCCATGCCGCCTCGCCCGAGGACGTCGTGCAGCAGATACCGGCCGGCGATCAGCCGCCCCGCACCACGTTGCGAACCCCACCCCGAACGCGTCGCGGCCTGATGATCGCCATCCTCGGACATCACGCGTTCTCTCACGTTCCCTCATCGACGGCCGGCCCACTGACCGACCGACACCCGTTCGAACGGGGCTGAGCATAGCGGAGCGCGATGACGGCCTGGTCGACCAACTCCCGCACTTCAACGGGTTGTTGACGCCCCCCGGCCCGCTTCACTCCTGGGGCCCGACCGCCGCCACGCCGTGGCACCGTCACACGGCCACGCCCTCACCCGGCCGGGGCGCGCCCTCGCCGAGAGGAAACCGGGGCCCGCCCACCCCCGTCAGGTGCTCCTCGCCGCCGAGCGAGGTGTTTGCCGAGCTCCCACAGGGCCAGCAGGACCAGCGCGGGCAGCAGGGCCCAGCCGAACTGGCGCACATCGATCCGGGTGGTCCCGAGGATCCGGCGGAACCCGTCCATCTGGGTCACCAGCACGGCGAGCACGAACTGGGCCAGGGCCACCCAGTTCATCTGCCTGCTGTCGAAGGTGTCCGGAGTCAGCACCGAGCCCGTCTCGCTGCGGCACTCGAACGCGGCGACGACGAGACAGAGCGAGAACGCCGTGAACGCCATCGACTGGCCGACGGCCTCGCTGTCGTAGCGCGAGGTACCCAGCTTGATCAGCCCGAGCAGGAGGGCGGTGATCGCCAGTCCGGCCAGGCCGACCGTCACCAGCACGGGCCGGGTCAGCACTGATTCCCCGCGCGGGCGCGGCCGGCGCCGCATGAGTCCCGCGCTCTCCTGGTCGAAGCCGAGCGCGAAGCCGAACGAGGCGTTGACGACGAAGTGGATCCACAGCACCTGCGGCGGTGTGAAGGGTTCCCCGGCCGCGATGTTGAAGACGGTCGCCCCGAGGAACGTGAGCACGAAGGTGACGAGCAGCAGAAGCACGAACCGGATGTACTTGGTGAGGTTGTCGTAGATCTTCCGGCCCTGCTCCACGGCGTAGACGATCGTCGCGAAGTTGTCGTCGGAGAGGATCATCCGGCTGGCGTTCTTCGCCACGTCCGTGCCGCTGCCCATGGCGATGCCGATGTCGGCGGCCTTGATGGCGGGCGCGTCGTTGACGCCGTCGCCGGTCATCGCCACCACATGGCCCTTCTTCTTGAGGAGTTCGGCCAGCAGCACCTTGTGCTCCGGCGCGACCCGCCCCACGACGCCGATGTCGTCGATCCTGGCCAGCTGCTCCCGTTCCGGCAGCGCGGCGAAGTCGGCGCCGAGGACGGCCTCACCCGGGATGCCGAGCTGCCGGGCGATCGCGGCACCCGTGGTGACGTCGTCGCCGGTCACCATGCGGACCCGGACGTGAGCCTCCTGGGCGCTCGCCACGGCGGCCCGGGACTCGGCGCGGGGCGGGTCCACCATGCCGACCAGACTGGTCACCCGCAGGTCCGTGACGAGGGCGAGCAGATCGCCGTCCGGGTCGAAGCCTTCGGGGTCCAGCTCGCGGACCGCGGCGGCCATCACGCGGCGCCCGTCGCCGCCCATGCGCCGGGCCCCCTCCTGCGCACGTCGGTTCAGCTCCTCGTCCCACGCCACGGTCTCGCCGTCCGCGAGCGCGGTGCCCGCCCGGGCGGTCACAGCCGGGGCCGCGCCCTTGACGAAGCAGCGCACCACGGGCCGGCCCGCCGGGCCGACAGCGGAGTGGAAGGTCGCCATCAGTTTGTACGTCGGGTCGAACGGCAGAGTGGCCAGTCGCGGAAGCTCTTCCCGGGTGGCCTCCACGTCGAGCCCCGCCTTGTGACCGAGGAGGAGCAGGGCGCCCTCGGTGGGGTCACCCACGACCTCCCCGTCCACCAGGTGCGCGTCGTTGGCCACGACGTAGGGCAGGATCGCGTCCTCCACGCCCGCCGAGCGCCCGGCGGTGTGGTGGACCTTGCCGGCGAGGTCGTAGCCGGAGCCGGAGACGGTGTAGCGGTCGGTGGGGGTGAGCACCTCGACGACGGTCACCTGGTTCATCGTCAGCGTGCCGGTCTTGTCCGAGTTGATCGCCGAGGTGAACGCCAGCGTCTCCACCGAGGGGAGTTCCTTCACGATGGCGTTGCGTCCCGCCAGGTTGAGGCTGCCGACCGAGAGGATCGCCTGGGTCACCGTCGGCAGGGCTTCCGGGATGGCCGCGATGGCGAGGGAGACCGCGCTGACGAACAGCGCGTCCCAGGGCTGGTCGCGGCCGCGGCCCATGACGAACATGACGATCATGGTGAGCCCGGCGGCGGCCGTGATCCACACGGTCAGGGTGTTGAGCTGCCTGGTGAGCGGCGGCTCCTCCCTGGCGGTCGCGGACAGCATCCCCGCGATCCTGCCCAGCTCCGTGTCCGCACCGGTGGCGGTGACGACGAGGACCGCGCTGCCGTGTGTCACCGGCGAGTTCATGAAGGCCATGTTGTTCTGGTCGCCGGGGCCCGGAGCGGCTCCGGGCAGCGGCTCGGTGCCCTTCGCGGCGGGAACGCTCTCCCCGGTGAGCGCCGACTCGTCGATCTGCAGGGCGTTGGCCTCGACGATCCGCCCGTCCGCCGGCACCTGGTCTCCGGCGGCGACGAGGACGACGTCCCCCACCACGAGCCCTTCGGCCGGGATCTCCGACTCGGTGCCGTCCCGGCGCACCCGCGCGGTCGCCTCCATCATCGACTTCAGCGCGTTCATGGCGCTTTCCGCCTTGCCCTCCTGGCGCAGTCCGACGACCGCGTTCAGCAGGGTCAGCGCGACCAGCAGGATCGCCGTACTCCACTCCTGGATGGCGAGGGAGACGATCGCGGCGGCCACGAGCACGAGCTGCATGTAACTGCGGTACTGGTCCAGGAAGCGCCGCCAGGCCGGCGGCGGCTGCTCCTCGGGCAGCGCGTTCGGCCCGTGCGCGGCCAGCAGTTCGGCCGCCTTCGCCGCCGGGAGCCCCACGGCGGGATCGACCCCGAGGGCGGCGGCCACCTCCCGCACGGATCGCGCGTACCAGTCCGAGCGCGCCGTCACCGTCATGGCCTAGCCCCCGGCCGACCGGTGACGGGCGGCGTACGGATCCGCCGCGGCCCCCTTCGGCGCCTCGGCCTCCAGCTCCCGCCGGGCGGTGAGCAGGTCTTTCCGCGCCTTGTCCGAGACCGTGGGGTACTGGGGGTCGATGCCGGTCAGCGTGTGGGCGAGCACGGCCGCCGTGCAGATGCGCGCGAACCACTTGCGGTCCGCCGGTACGACGTACCAGGGCGCCCACTTGGTGCTGGTCGCGGAGAGCATCTCGGAGAACGCGATCTGGTACTCGTCCCAGTGGCGGCGCTCACGGACGTCGGCAGCGGAGAACTTCCAGTTCCTCTCCGGCAGGTCGATCCGCTTCATGAACCGCGTCCGCTGCTCCTCCTTGGAGAGGTTGAGAAACACCTTCACGACCCGGAACCCGTTGTCGGTCAGATAGCGCTCCCAGGCGTTGATCTCCCGGTAGCGCCGCTCCCAGATGTCCGCCGTCCGTACGTCGCCCGGCAGCCGCTGCCGGTCCAGTACCTCGGCATGGACCCGTACGACGAGGACCTCCTCGTAGTGCGAACGGTTGAAGATCGCGATGTCGCCGCGGGCGGGCAGCCGTGCCGCGTACCGCCAGAGGTAGTCGTGGCCCAGTTCCTCGGCGGAGGGCACCTTGAAGCTGCTGACCTTCACGCCCTGCGGGTTCACCCCGCTCATCACATGCCGGATCGTGCCGTCCTTGCCGCCCGCGTCCAGTGCCTGGAGACACAGCAGCACCCCGTACGTGTCCTGCGCGGCCAGGCGCTGCTGGTACTCGGCGAGCAGGGTGACCCCGACCGCGAGCAGTTCCGCGCTGTCCTTCTTCTTCAGGGGCCCTTTGTAGCGGGGGTCGAAGTCCCGGGCCAGATCGACCCGGGAGCCCGGCTTCACGCGCAGGGGCGCGATGAGCCGTGCGATGCGTTCGGCTGTACCGGGCGCCATGGCCGACCACCTCTCTCCCGGTTCACGGCGATCCGCGACGGCCGGCGAGGCGCCCTGCGTCTGCCCCGACCGCCCCTCGACGAGGGTGGGGACGAGAGCCCTGCGCAGGGCGTCGTGAATGTCTCGCAAGCCACCCGGACCGCCACGTCGACGACGTCGGTCCCGGTCGAGCCGTGAGCGCGGACGAGGCGTCCACCACGACCCGCATGACACGGCATCCCAACACGACCCGCACGTCCGGGAGTTCGGCCCCGATCCCGGGGACACCAGCCGCGGCTCACGACCTCCCGACCGCGAACGAGTCCATCACCGGACCCGTCACCCACATTGTCCGTCCGCTCCCCC
>NZ_JBEXCW010000110.1:0-23622 GCF_040605435.1 Streptomyces sp. NPDC005574 | reverse complement strand
CAGAAGCGCCTCGAAACTTCGCGAAGTACACCAGGGACACGATCGCAGGCACCACCGACAACAGCCCCGATCACAAGATCAGCGACAGAGCCGAAAAGCGTGAACGTCCACAAAGGGCAAGCCCCCTCGAGTGGTCCCGGCGCAAACCAATCCCCGGGGCCACTTGAAGACGTCCCGGAGACACAGGATCTTCATCAACTGGGGCCGCTGGAAGACGTCACGCCGGGGCCGCTGGACAACGTCACAGCCAGGGCAACCTTGTAACCGCATCGCCAATGCCGAAATGCGCTCCATCAGGGCCAGAACACGGGACATGGCCACGCTAGTGTAGGCGCGCCGTTCGGGTCCAGCCCATTGGGCCACAGTGCTGCGAGTTGTTTCACGATCAATGCACCGTGTGCGTGTGGGACATCATCAATTCCCTGGTCGGCGATCAGGCGGCAAAGCCTTTCAACGCTGTCCCGGGCCCCTGTCTTCGCCCGCAATGCGGCTAGGCCGGACAGGGCATATGGGTCGCCGTGGTCGGCGGCTTGCCGGGCGATGGCTTCGGCACCAGCCGGATCTCCGGCCTCCTCACGCCGCCAGGCCAAGTGGCGCAGGGCGAGGGTGTCGCCGTGGTCGGCGGCCTGCCGGGCCATCGTTTCGGCACCAGCCCGATCCCCAGCGTCCTCCCATACCTCGGCCAGGTAGCTCGCAGCGTCGGCGTCGCCGTAGTCGGCGGCTTGCCGGGCGATGGCTTCGGCACCAGACCAATCCCCAGCCTCCTTACGCATCTTGACCAGGTGGCTCGCAGCGAAAGTGTCGCCGTGCTCGGCGGCTTGCCGGGCGATGGCTTCGGCACCAGCCGGATCTCCGGCCTCCTCACGCCGCCAGGCCAGGCTGCACAGGCCTTTGGTGTCGCCGTGGTCGGCGGCCTGCCGGGCCATCGTTTCGGCACCAGCCCAATCCCCGGCCAACTCACGCCGCCAGGCCAAGTGGCGCAGGGCGAGGGTGTCGCCGTGGTCGGCGGCCTGCCGGGCCATCGTTTCGGCACCAGTGCGATCCCCAGCCTCCTCACGCCATAGGGCCAGGCGGCCCAGGGCGAGGGTGTCGCCGTGCTCGGCGGCCTGCCGGGCGACGGCTTCGGCACCAGCCCGATCCCCCACCTTCCTTTCACGCAACAAGATCAGGCTGCGTAGAGAGTCGGTGTCGCCGTGGTCGGCGGCCTGCCGGTAGAGCCCGTCGGCACTATCCCAATCCCTTGCCTCGTCCCGCATCTCGGCTAAGTGCTTCAGGACGCTGGTGTCGCCTTGGTCGGCGGCCTGCCGGGCGATGGCTTCGGCACCAGACCGATCCTCAGTCGCCTCCAGCATCTCGACCAGCCGGTAGAGGGCGTCGGTGCTGCCGTGGGCGGCGGCCTGCCGGTAGAGCCCGTCGGCACTGTCCCTATCCCCGGCCGCCACATGCGCCCAGGCCAGGTCGCACAGGGCGGAGGTGTTGCCGTGGGCGGCGGCCTGCCGGGCGATGGCTTCGGCACCAGCCCAATCCCCTGCCTCCTTACGCGACCAGATCAGGCTGCGCAGAGCGTCGGTGTTGCCGTAGTCGGCGGCCTGCCGGTAGAGCCTCTCGGCACTGTCCCGATCGCCGACCAGGGACCGCATGTCGGCCAACTGCTTCAGGCCCCTGGTGTCGCCGTGGTCGGCTGCCTGCCGGGCAATGGTTTCGGCACCGGCTCGGTTCTCAGCCGACTCCTGACGTATGACCAGGTCGAACATGGCGGAGGTGTCGCCTTGGTCGGCGGCCTGCTGGTAGAACCTCTCAGCACTGTCCCGATCCCCAGCCATGAGCCGCAGCTGGGCCAGGCGGTGGAGCACTCCGGTGGCGCCGTGGTCGGCGGCGTGCCGGGCCATGGTTTCGGCACCAGCCCGATCCCCAGTCGCATCCAGCATCTCGACCACCCAGTAGAGGGCGTCGGTGCTGCCGTGGATGGCAGCGCGGTGGTAAAGGTGGTAGGCCCACTCCAGCCGGTGTCGGACCTTGGCTGCGTGAGCAAGGTTGTTCAGGTCGTCGGGGTGGCTGATGTGGGTGTGGGCGGCGTGCCAAAAGGAAGCATGCGGGCACAGTCTCCGGCGGGTAGTGCGGCCGTGTTGTTCGAGGTAGTCAGCGAGCCGGAACACCGCTCCCGCAGGTTGCTGGCGCAGGGCGTCGTCAGGAGAGGACGGCGTGGATGGGCGTCGCTCGGGCCTGGGAGTTATGCGGCGTAAGGGAGCTTGCTTGCCGTGGACCGGTTCAGCGAGTTCTGCGAATGCCTGTTCAGACCAGTTCTCGGCGAGTTGGCCGTAATCGTTTTCGTTGAGGTAGTCAGTGGCGGCGTCGACGAGGAAGGCCTGGGAGATGCGGAGGCCAACTCCGAGGCGCCGTGCATCCATCGCCGCCTCGAGGACGGCCCTGGCGGCTGGCGTTGCATGCTCGTAGCGCTTGATGAGTTCGGGAGCGCCGGCGAGGTCCTGTGTCACCCGCCCGTCGCTGGCAGCGCGGGTAAGTGCATCGGCCAGTAAGGCCTCTCCAGCCTGAGCGAGGGTGGTAGCGGTGGCCAGAGCCTCGGCGTCAAAGGCGTCCGGGACGGTGAGGGTGTGTCCAGAGAGCAGCTCCCGCACCCGACTGTGCCGGTCCTCCTCGCCTGCAGAGGGCAGGGCGGCGTACTGGGAGGCGTACTCGGGCCAAAGAGTCCCCAGCACCAGCACGGGACCACGTTCTCGGTCGGTAAGGAGACTGTGCACGGCAGCAGCGATCCGCTCACCAGCTGCACGGCCGCCTAGGTAGTGCTGGGACTCGTTCAGCCACACCACCGTGTGAGGCTGGACACGGTGCAGGTCTTCGAGGGCGGCTTCGGCGCGGGTCGGGTCAAAGGGATGCCACAGCCACCACCTCTTGTCCGCGAGAGGCTGCACGGCCTCCCAGCACGCCCGCGTCTTCCCGGTTGACGAACCGCCCACCAGCACCACGATTCGGCTATGGCCGTCGCACGCATCGGATACCGCTTTCGCAAGGACATGATCGTGGTGTCGTCGCACGTATCCAGGCAAGGCTCGCCGGCCCGGTGACACTGCGTGGTGTACGGATGCAGGGCTGGCGGGATGGACTTCCAGATCGTGCGGCTCCCATTGGTGGATCGGCTTGCCCGGTGCTGACCCGCCGCCCCTCCGCCGTGGTTTGATCGCGGCTCGGCGCAGTGCCAACAGTTCGTCGGCGGGCAACTTCAGCGTCCTAGCCAGTGCCGTGACCGTGTGTTCCGTAGGCACCGGACCGTCTTCGCCAAACACTGCCTGCACGGTCCCGCGCGAGAGGCCTGCCAGGTCGGCAAGATGTTTTTTGCCCGTCAGAGCGGAGTGGGCCAGGGCATTCGCCAGCCTCCGGCGCAGCTCATCCAGCGGTTCTTTGCTTGTCTGGCCGTCCCACTCGCCGCCCGCTTGCGCCCCATGCACCTGTCCGTCCCCCGGCCGTGCTGTGTTCACCGCTGTTCATTCTCGTTCTACTGAACTCTGGTGCACACCCCTTCCGGAACTCTCGATCGCGTCAACAACCCATCTGGTAGGGGAGCTTGCCGTGGCCGTCGTCGTACTTTTCACCACCGCACTCGTGATCATCGTCGCGCTGATGACCGCCGCCGGCGCGGGCAAGCTCGCACGCATGGATGGGGCGACTTATCCCGCCGCCCTCAATCGTGCCGCCGCTGCCTTCGCCGCAGTCATCACTGTCGCAGCCGCCGTAGCTGGTGCGTTCGCCGCCTTCCTTCGTTGAGCTAATGCCGCATCAGGCAACGTTCGCCCTGGTGTCCCCCACCCCCTGCACCGTTCTGTGAGCCGGCAGGATACTGGCCGTTGCCGGAAGGTGGAGGGAGAGCTCGTACGGCTTCGGTCAAGAACCCCGATCCGTCATGTATCCCGGTCAGGAAAGACGCTGGATCGTTGGGCACGTCCCGCCTTACGGTGACGCCATGAGCGATCACCCGGAAGCGTCTGTCACGCCCGTCGAAGCCTATGAACCCCCCTACTACGTAGCTGTCTTCACTACAGTGCGAGCCCAGGAACAGAGCGGCTACAGCGAGACCAACGCCCGCATGGAAAACCTGGTGAAGGACGTCCCGGGGTTCCTGGGGATGGACCACGCACAGACTCCTGGCGGGCTGGGCATCACCGTCGGGTACTTCCGGAACGCCGACGCTCTCATGGAGTGGCGGACCAACGCCGAGCATCGAGCAGCGCAAAAGCGTGGGCAAGCCGAGTGGTACCAGAGCTACACGCTGCACGTGGCGAAAGTGGAACGGAGCCACGGGTTCATGCGAGCGTAGGTTCTGCGAAGCCCGACAGCAGGCTGACCACCGAAGTCGCCTCCTGGTGCGGCAAGCGCCGTCCCGCCAAGCTGCCCGGGTGGCGATACGAGTGCAGGTCCGTGAGATCGATGATGACGAGGGCCGGCGGCTGCTGCGGATCATCCGCAGGGGT
Source organism: Streptomyces sp. NPDC005574 (assembly GCF_040605435.1). Lineage (NCBI taxonomy): Bacteria > Bacillati > Actinomycetota > Actinomycetes > Kitasatosporales > Streptomycetaceae > Streptomyces > Streptomyces sp. NPDC005574. The sequence goes on along the minus strand of NZ_JBEXCW010000110.1, from coordinate 19,138 downwards.
GCCGGGTCGGTGGTGACCTGGCGGCGGGCCCAGATGGTGCTGCTGTCCGCGCAGGGCATGCCTGTGGCGAGGATCGCCGAGGTGTCGTTCACCAGCGACGACCGCGTTCGGGATGTGATCCACAACTTCAACACCGACGGCTTCGCCTCGCTGTATCCGAAGTATTCCGGCGGCCGGCCGAGAACCTTCACGCTGCCCGAGCGCCGCGAGATCAAGAAGATCGCGAAGTCGAAGCCCACCGAGCACGACCTGCCGTTCTCGACCTGGAGTCTGCCCAAGCTGGCCAACTTCCTGGTAGCAGAGGGGGTGGTCGACGACATCAGCCACGAGGGCCTGCGCATCCTGCTCCGCGAGGAAGGGGTCTCCTTTCAACGCCTGAAGACCTGGAAGACCTCCCGCGACCCCGACTACGCCGCCAAGAAGGCCCGCGTCGAACACCTCTACGCGATCGCCGACGGCGAGGTCATACCCGAGGACGGCGAACCCGAAGTCATCTTCTGCATGGACGAGTTCGGTCCCCTCAACCTGATGCCGCACCCGGGCCGGCAGTGGGCCGAACAGGGAGGCAAGCACAAGAACCCCGACCGTGAGCCACGCCGCAGGCGGCGGGCGACCTACAACCGCTACGGCGGAGTGCGGCATCTATTCGCAGCCCTGGGGACCTGGGCAAGAACAGGCTTTACGGCCACATCAAGCCGGTCAAGAGGCGAACGCAGTTCCTGGAGTTCTGCCGCTACCTGCGCAGCCTCTACCCACCCGCGGTCCGGATCGCGATCGTCAGTGACAACTTTTCCCCGCACCTGACCACGAAAAAATGCCAGCGCGTCGGCACCTGGGCTGCGGCGAACAACGTCGAGATGGCCTACACCCCAACCAACAGCTCCTGGCTGAACCGGATCGAGGCTCAGTTCACCGCCCTGCGCTACTTCACCCTCGACGGCACCGACCACGCCGACCACAAAGAGCAGGGCAGCATGATCCGCCGCTACATCATCTGGAGAAACCGCCACGCCGACGATCGGCGCCTACGCGCCGTCGTCGACAGGGCGAACGTTGCCTGATGCGGCACTAGCTGCCGTGGGCCGGCCGGAGGCGCCGGTGCCCCAAAGAGTCCAGGTGCGGCCCAGCCCTGCGAGCAGCACGAGGGACAGACACACGATGAGGACCGTCCGCCGGCGCGAGGAGGGTGGTGTCCTGGGTCGGACGGGTGACGGTGGGCTGGACGCCATGTACGAGGACCTTTCCGTGGCGGCAGGCCATTCCGTTGTGCGGGACGAGCCGTGCGTTCGGATCTCGCGCGCACGCGAGATGACGTTCCCAAGACCTGCCGGAACGCCTCATGGTTGTGCTCCCGACAACCTCGGCGACAACGCCACGTCTGGTCGCGCCACGCCATCCCCGGCCGCGTGGCGCTACGGGCGCCCTCGGCTGGAACCGTCGGGCATGCCCCGACCCGCCCCCGGTTTCGTTTCTTGCCGGCGCGGGGGCTGCCACTTGGCCCGCGGCCGTCCTTCTCGCTGTTCAGGCTCGTTGGACTGAGGGAGACGACGCCGGACGCTTGCGAGGTGACCGATGAGCGGCAGGAAGACCAAGCTGGACGTGTTGCGGTTGCTGGCCGAGCTGGAGGAGCAGGCCCGGCACGGTTGGATTCTGCCCGGGGATCTGCCGGCCGGCCGCCGCCCGGCGGTGGAGGCCGCCGTGCGGCAGGGACTGGCCGAGGTCGCGGACCGTGAGATGCGTGCCGAACTGTCCGCCTACGAAGGCAAGCCCGTTCTATGGGCGGCCCGCCTGAGCCCGCACGGCCATGACGCCCTGGAATATGGGGCCGCCAGCCCAACTCCCGCGGATCACCCGGGCCTTCCTGTAGCTGGTGAACAGGCGATCGGGCTGCGTCCTGCGCAGATGGACGCGCTGCGCGTGTACCTGAGCCTCGGCACGCGGCTGCGGATCCCGCCGGCTGACGGACTGACCGAACGGGTCCGGACAGCGTACTTCGACCGCCCGGGCAACCGGTGGCGCCTGTGTCTGAACACCGACCAGATCGATTCGGTGGCCTACGCGTTCTACCTGCGCTCCCTCACCGGCTCCGATCTCGAGGCCAACACTTTCCGCCGCGATCACGGAATCGTCTACCGAGTGGACGCATCCTCAGGCAAGCCGAGCCCTGCGGTCCAGCCGGCCGGCCCAGTAGCTGACAGGCCTCAGTGAGGGCGGTTCCACACACGAACAGGGATGCGGAACCACCCTCGGAATGCCTACAGGACGTATCCGCAGGCGGGGAGATGGCGAGAGGCGCAGTACCTCTGCCCAACTACTGAACGTGATCTCGTGAGGTCGCTCGGCCTGACGGCGCTCAGCACCAGCGACCGCGGCCCCAGGTCGAAGCTGGTTGTCACCATCACCGCCGCGCCGGCCATGGGCCGCAGAAAACGCCAGAACCTGCTGCGGGAGGCACTGGTGTTCATGGCCCGCCAGTTCGGGTACGTCGACGCGGAGGCGGATCTGCTGTAGGCGAGGGCGTCCTGGGCGATGCGCTCGAGCACGATCGCCGGCGAACCCTCGTACCGATGCGACTCATATCGTCCCGGCGTTCGCCCCCATCGAACGTCTCGTGACACACCGGTTACGACCGTCACAGTCCGATCCAAGGACAGCCCACACACGCCGCTCAGCGGTGCATGATCGCCTCTCCCGATCACCGAGGGGGACGTTCATGCTCACCACCTTCCGAGGCGCTGTGGCCGCAGCCGTCATGGCCGGCGCGCTCCTGACACCCGTGGCCGTTGCGACCGACGCCGCGGCAGCCTCATGCGCCCGGCACACCACCGGCGTCTGCAAGGCCAACTCCTCCCATCCCCGCGGCGCGACCGCACAGTGCAAGGACAACACCTACTCCTACAGCGCCCATTTCCGAGTAGCTGCTCTCACCACCGAGGCGTCAAGTACTGGTACCGGTAGGCAGACAGACGCCACGGCGCCGCCCGACCGCTGCCGGCGCCGTGGCCAGCCGCCCATGAGCCGCACTTCACGGATTGTGCTGCTCCGGGGCCTATCTCCCACCTACAGTGCTGAACCACGATGGTCCGGGGGCGAGCGCGGGGGCACGGGTATGGCGCGGGTTGTGGCGGTGCACGGCATCGGCAAGCAGACGCTGGGCGAGGACACGCTGCACCGGCAGTGGTTACCGGCCCTGAACGACGGCCTCGCCCGGGCAGATCGCGCGGAGCGCCTGTCGGAGTCGGATGTGGCGGTGCCACCGGCGCGGTCGAGGGCGCCTGCCGCCACCTGATCGCCGACCGCCTCGACCTCTACTGGCGCTACCACGCCGCCCGCGAACACGAACGCCTCTACCCCGCACCCGACCAGCGGAACTACGTCCCCATCGCCTGATCTAGGCGGTCGTCCGAAACGAACTGCACCCCACCGCCGGTCCTATTCGAGGCGACGGTGGCCGAGAGCGCGCGCGAGCTCACCGACCGGCGCCAGTATGTGTCCGCCATCGCCCGCGCACCACCACACGGCCGCACCATCCCGCTCCGAGCCGTGGACGCCGAGGTGATGCCGGGGGCACACCGGCCAGACCTGCCAGGTCCATTCGAGCAGGCTCTCCTGGATCATGATCGCCAGGCTGGTCAGTGCCATGGCCGGGTCGTAGCACATGTTCGGCAGGACGGGGCCGCACCAGTTGAGCCGTTCGCCATCGGCAAGGCGGACACCGGCTCCCACCGGGAACCAGTCCTCCAGGATCTCGATCTCCGGTTCACCCTCAATCCCGCGCGTGGGCAGATCGCGGGCCACGATTCGCAGCGCGGCGCGCAACGTCTCCAAACGCTCGGGGGCGAGGTCGAAGCCGGGATCGAAGCCCACGTCGTCCAGGACGCGCCGGGCCAGGGCGGTCATCTCCGCCTGCGGGACCTCGGCCGGATTCCGCTCGACAACCTCCAGGACGGCGTCGGTGCTGTGGAACCAGTCGAGCAGTTCGCACGCGAGGGCGACGACGTCCTGAGGGTCGAGACTGTCCTCACGCAGGCCGAGGTAGACCCTTCGCATCAACTGCTCAGTAACCGCTTCGTACTCAGCCATGACGTTGCTCACCGGCCCAGTATCCGTACGTGGCGCGGTTCCCCGCCGGATGATCTTCCGGCAAGCCGCCTGACGCATTCACCAGCGGAACTACGACCTCACCACTTGATCGCGGCCGTCACTCGAAAGGAACTGCACCGCACCCCTCTGAGGTCGGGGAAGCTTGTGCAGAGTCTGATCGCTCCCTCATGCCGGGTGGCGGCGTTGACGGGCGACGGTGGACTGGTCCTGGCGCTGGGGTCCGATGTGGCGGTGCTGCGGCGTACCCAGGCCCGGACCGTGAGCCGCTGACCGCGTACCGGAGTCGCCACCACCTGCACCTCTGCCCCTGACTGCTGGTGCAGGCGGCCAGGGGACGGCTGGGTTGGCGTAGACCAGGGTTGTCGATCCAACGGCCGCCATCGGCGGTCGTTGGTCATGCTGCTGTGGGCTGGTTACCTGAGTTCGACGGTGTATGAGCTTCCGCTGAATTCCCAGCCGTCGGTGCCTTCGCCGATGTCCGCAATGATGATTTCGTCGATGAAGCGGTCTTCGAGGTCGTCGTCGCGCAGGTCGCCGGCGAGCCACAGGGTCTCGATGTCGGTCCAGTCGCCGCGGCTGGCGTCGATGCGCAGGGGGGCGGCGCGGCGGTTGCCGCGTTCGCGTTCGTCCGCGCCGGTTTTGACGAGGCCGCTGATTTCGTACTGGCCGTTCTTGACGGTGTCGGTGAGGGGTTCGGCGGGGACGATGGCGACGTTCTCATAGGCGGTGTGGATGAGGTCCCGGTAGCTGCGGCGCACGTTGTACTCGGGGTCCGACAGCCACTTGAAGAGGGTGTCGGGGCGGACATCGAGGCCGGCCGATTCGAGGGCCTCGTAGCCGCGGCGGGTGCCGGTGAGCTGGCTGAGCTGGGCGTGCCAGTGTTTGGCGCTGTAGGTGGACAGGCGGTGGCGTGGGGTGACCTGCGTACGGAAGAGGTCGTTGAGGGCGGCGCCGAGGGATCTGCCGCGGCCGGTGGGGCCGGCCATCAGTCGTCACCTTCGGGGATGAAGGTGCCGGGCTGGATGAACTTGGCCTTCACTTCGCCGAACCCGGTGCCGACCCGGTAGGTGTCGGGCGCCGTCTGGTCGGGGACCCAGAAGATGGCGGCGTCGACGTTGCGCAGGGCGATGAGGGTGTGGCCGGCCTGGACGGCCTTGAAGGCGCTGAACCAGTGGCGGACGGAGGCTTCGGCGACCATGCTCATGCGCCAGTCCGGCCGCCAGAACGGGGAGCGCGACTCCGGGCGCTTGGGCCACAGCAGACGCAACGCGATCGACAGGCGGGTCTTGTACTTCTTGTACGGTTCGCCGCCGGCCTGGATCAGCTCGGTGCGGGCCTCTTTGGTGGCTTGGTAGAACGGCTTGAACAGGGACTCGTTGGCCTTGCCCGTCCACGAGTCGTGGATGGTCACCGGGTCGGTGAGGTGGCCGTCGCGGTGCAGGCGTTCGAGCATCTTGACGTGCGGGGTCGTCACCCACACCCGGCCCTGCTCGTCGGACCGGTCGGCGAGCCGGCCGAGCGGGTGCGGCATGCCCGCGAATTCCCATGCCGGGACGTCGATCTGGTAGATGCCGGCCTGGCTCTTGTCGAAAACGTCCAGAGGCCCGGTGTGCAGGAGCTTGTTCGGGGCCAGTGGGACCGCGGAGCAGGCGGAGGGGAAGGAGCCGTTGCGGTCGATCAGGCACATCAGGCCGTCCCCGAACGAGGCGGGCATGTCGAGCTGATCGCGCCGCACACGCTTGCCGTTGCGCTCGTGGGCGACGCGGGTGCTGGTGACGTCGGGGTGGACCCAGCCGGGCTCACCGTCCATGTCCTCACTGATCAACGGCCACGGCCCGGCCTCCCGCTCCTCGGTACGGATGACCGGGATCGGATGCATCTTCGACCGGCCCACCGCCTCCTTCAGGATCCGCAGAGCCGGGAAGACGGCCCCCTCCGGCTCGTCTTCCTCATCACCCGGGACCAGGCCGTCATCGTCATCCCGCCTCACGCCCTCCCCCGCCTCGCCGACCGGTGCGTCGACCATGTCGGCCGGAACGGGGGCAGCCGCCGGAGTCGGCGTGGGGGTGTTGTAGGCGTGCAGTGCTGCGGCGAGACGACGGCCTTCGGGGCTGTCGGGCGTCTGCAGCCCGGTCGCGGCCAGCTCCCTGAGCGGGGCGTGGAGGTCGTCGAGGTCCTTCACATGCCCGCCCGCGAGTGCGGAGCGCAGCGCCGCGAGGAGGCGAGTCGCCTCTGCGGGCAGTCCCTTGACGGCGCCCGAGGTGAACGGCAGCGCCGCGTCGCCGAGTTCACGGTCGGCCACGGTGCCCAGGTCCACGCTGTCCGGGAGCTCCTCGGCGGCCGCACTCGTACCGGTGGTCGACGCTGGGGCGGAGCCGACCGGGGTGGGGCGGGGGGTGGTGTCGAGGAAGCGGGCGTGGGCGAGGTCGGGGCGCAGGCTGGTGGTGGCGATGATGCCCAGGTCGCGTTCGGCGACGGTCACGGACGTCGTGGGCTGGCCGGGCGTGTTGGTGAAAGTGAGGATGACGTCGGCGTCCAACAGGTTCACGACGGCCGGGTCGTCGGTGTCCACAACGGCGAGGACCGGCACGTTCTGCGAGCGGGCCAACTCCCTCAACACCTGGCTCGCCTCGGGCAAATGCTCGCCGGACAGCGGAAGGCGCGGGTTGCGAGCCCGCTGCAGCCGGTCCACGACCACGAGCGCCAGGCCGCCATCGAGCGGCGCCATGTCCGCAGCGGTGTCGGCGATGGCCTCGGCGGTCAGGTCGCTGCCGTCGTCGATGAGTAGCGGTGCGTGGCGCAGCCGTTCGACGACCCGCTGCTCGTCGTCGGTGAGGGCGCCGGTCTTGAGGCGGGCGTAGTCGCCGCCGGCCTCCGCGGCGATGATGCGGCGCGTGATGTCGGCACTGCTGGGGCCCGACGCGGCATACAGGACACGGGCACTGCGGGCGAGCGCGGCGCGGGCCGCGGCGAGGCCGATCAGGCTCCCGCCCACCTGAGGTTGGGCCGCGACCAGGATCAGGCGCCCCGGGTGCAGCCCGCCGGTCGCCTCGTCCAGACGCGCGAGACCGAAGGACAGGCCGGGAGCGGTACCGGTGGCGAGGACGGCACCGATGGCGTCGCCGAGGGTGGCGAGGCGGCGACCGCGCTCACGGGTGGGAGTGGGCTGGCTGGTCACCGCACCTCCTGCGGTCGCCGCACCTTCTGGCGCGGCCATGTCGGGTGAGAGGGCAATCTCGTTGGGGTCAGCGGGGATCAGCACCGCGACGGGCGTACTGTTCCGGCGCAGGACTTGAGGCTCGCCGCTGGCCGCCCGGCTGATCAGGGTGCCGAAGTCCTTCTGCGCCGCACTGAGCGTCCAGGTGGGGAAGGCGCCAGCCTTCCGGGCCGCCGGAAACCGGTCCAGCGGGGCCAGCAGAACCCGCTCGACCCGCTTGTTGCCCGACTTGTGGATCAGCGTGGTGATTCCATCGTCCACTGCGCTCTTGACCAGACCGTAAAGATCCCTGCGGGCGTCACTGGCGGACTTCGGCATCTGCGCCCCTGTTGGCTGCCCCACACGCCCTCCCGATGCTGAACTCCCCCACACAATACCAGAAATAACACTCTCATTTGGGCAAAGTCACACACCGGAAGGGTTAAAGTCACTAATTAAGTGCGCACGACCTGAGTCTATGCTCAGCGGAAGGACTATGGAGAGTTCGTTGTCGGTGACAATCCACGCGCCGCGGGTGGTGAGCCTGGAAGGATGCATGGATGCGTCCCAGGTCACCGGGCGGCGCCGTGCGGCCGGTGATCCTGCTCTTGAGTAACTCTCTGCGAGGCAACGTTCGAGACTAGCGGTCAAGTCAGGGGCGCAATCGGGCAAGTTCGTCCGCGCGGCGATGGTCTTTGGGACGGCCGAGGGAGCGCCGCATGTGGATCAGGTCGTCCAGAGCGGCGTAGCGGATGGTGAAGCCCGCCGGGTCGTGGACCCTCACCGCCCGGGCCAGGCAGGGAGCAACGTCCATCGCACCCCAGGACAGGGCCGGTGTACATAGGTCGCCGCTGACGCTGGCCACCTGGTAGGCCACTTGAGGACGATCGAGATCGGGCAGGTCTGTGCAGCCCACGATTGTCAGGGCGTCGCGCAGCGCGTGAGCCTGCTCAGACGTGCCGTCCCACAGCAGGTCGAGGTCGCCGGTCAGCTCCACCGAACCGTGCATGATCCCGGCGACCTGGCCTATGACCACCGCGTGCGAACCGGCCTCGTAAAGAGCCCGAAGGAAAGGGAACGGGTCGAAGCCGAGCGCACCGTCCGTGGCGAACGTGCCAGCGACGTCGTCGGCGTCCTCCAGGCCACGCCCCGTAGCAGTTCGTTCATATGTGGCGTCGTGAATACGCCTGACGGCCTGACGAAGTCGAACAGCAGCAGACTCACTCATTCAGCTCATTCAACAGCAACCACAGCAGCCTCCTTCGCCACTTCCCCTGACCCTGATCCTCCACAGGGGGCACCGATACCGAAGGTGATCAAGCTGAGAGCGTTGGGGGCCGGGGCCATCTCACGGCTCGGCTTCCGCTCACACCGCGCCCGCGGACGAGCGATCGCCCATACGCCCGACAGGGGCGCGGTGGCTACGCTCCCCCGCTGGACGCCTCGTTGTAGGCCAGGTGCCCGGAAGCGGAGTAGGCCGTGGCGAGAACTCCCGCGAGCTGCGCGGCCGTGAAGGACGAGCCGGCCTACCGCCGGCTCGTCCTCCTCATTCCGCCCTTCCTGCGCTGAGGCCTTGAGGAGGGTCAGAGCCGTCCGCATCTCCCCCGCGCAGCGAGTGAGGAAGCTGTAGATGCGGTAGGCCTCCAACGGGTATTCGATCGCCTGCTGCTGGAGGTCGGCATGGGATGCGCCGTCGGCTGGCGGAGGCCCATGCAGGGTTATTGGTGGTCGTCAGCCGTACAGCCACTGCTCCCAGGCTTCGCGGCCGGTCAAGGCGGCGGCAGGGATGCCCAATTCGCTCAGCGCGCCGGGGTACACACGCTCGTAGGCCGTGTTGTAGGAGCTGGCGAGCGCGGCGTCGCCCAGCAGCCATGGCGCGGGGGCGTGGTCGAGGTCGAGGACGGCGAAGGCGCCTTCGTAGCCAATGTGGCCGTGGAGGAGGCCACGCTCCAGCAGGGTGTGCCAGCCGCGCCCGACGCGCTCGACCTCGGTCATGCCCTTGGCGGTGTCGATGACGGAAGCGACGTCGAAGCGGCGAGGTGGGATGCGGGCATAGAGCTTCGCGATCATCCAGGGCAGGCCCAGGATCCGGAAAAGGTGGGTGCGGTGGGTGCCGTCGCTGGAGACGTTGTAGAGCGGTCCGGCCGGTCCGTTGATGACGCCGAGGGAGATTGCGGGTTCCTCGGCAAGGTGGTGGCGGAGGAAGGCGGCGAGCTGCTCGGGCTCGGTGGTGAGCAGTTCGCGGGCGGCGCGGGGTATCCAGCTGGGGCCGCGAGACGCCTCCAACCGGTCGAAGTCGCCCCAGACCGTATCGACGGCGTGCACGATGGCGTCGGTACGCACCCAGGCGGCGCTCTCGCTGAATGCCCAGTAGTGCTCCCGCTGGCGGTTGTAGAGGCCGAAATATGGCGACTGCGGCGCACTGGTCTGGAGCTGGGTGGTGGCCGCGCGCACCCGGTCGCTGATCTCGTGTTCGGGCCAGACCCGCTGGAGGTGGGTGATGGCGGCGACGGTGGTGTCGAGTGCGGCGCGGTCGGCATCGAAGGCGCGCAGGACATCCGCCCGATCGATGCCAGGTGGGTCATCGCCCGCGGCGGGGACTTCTGGCCGTTCGCCGTGCAAGGTCAGGGTGATCTGCGGGCGGTGGCGGCTGGTGGCCTCGAACGACTGTAGGGCTTGCTCGGCGGCGTCGGGGGTGGCGCTCCAGCCGCGCACGCAAAGACCGTCGTCGCGGTGCGCGGTCAGGGCGCCGTCGCTGTGCCACATCGCTGCCCAGGTGCCACCCGGCCGGTCGAGGTGCACGGGCCGGCGGGCGAGGTCGGCTTCAAGTCGCTGAAGGTCGCCGCGGCGCCGGGCACGGGCGAGCAGGCTCGGCGCAGGGCGCAGCACACCCGCCAGGAGTTCTTCGTCGAGCGGATACTCTGCACGCTCACCGTGCCATTCGTGCAGGAGCTCCCGTGCCTCGGTGATGCGGTGTGCGGCCTGTTCGGCTGTGTCGCGAAGTTCGTCGCCGTCAAGGTGTTGCTCGACGGCGGCTGCCGCGTGCCGGCCGGCCGCGGCCACCACCTGGTCCCACAGGAACAGCTCGTCGGTGGCCTGGTGCCACAGGTAGCCCTCGCGGGCGGACGCGTCCGACTCCTGGGCCGTGGTGAGGGACCGTACGATCCGGGCGCGTTCGGCGGGCGGCTGGCCGACGCCGCGGCGTACGGCGAACTGCAGCAGGATCGAGGTGAGGCGGCGGGAGAGGTGCGAGAGCCGGGGGCGGCCGTCCTTCGTGATGCACGTCTTCCTTCCCGACGCCGCGCACGTGGGGCATGTCCAGTCCAGTGCGTCCCAGTCGGCCGCCACGCATCGGTCCTCTCGTCGGCGATCACGTCAACCGCCCCTGAAATGGGGATGGTTGCAGTGTGACAGCGGGGACTGACACGGGAGCGCGGATATGCCGCGCTCGCAGGACCGGGCTGACAACTTCCCGGCGACCGCGGTCCGCGAAGAACGGAGGAGGGACCCGGCCGCGCCGGGCCCCTCCTTACGCGATGGGATTCAACCTGCTGCTCCGAGGGCCGCAGGAGTCCGCGGACTGACCATGCCGATCAGCTGCGGACGATGTTCTCGGCCTGGGGGCCCTTCTGGCCCTGGGTGACGTCGAACGTGACGTGCTCGCCCTCGTTCAGCTCGCGGTAGCCGTTGCCGGAGATGTTGGAGTAGTGGGCGAAGACGTCCGGGCCGCCGCCCTCCTGCTCGATGAAGCCGAAGCCCTTTTCGGAGTTGAACCACTTCACGGTGCCGCTGGCCATACTGCTGTCCTTCGAAATAACGCCGGGGCTCCCCCGGCTGAGCTGTGGCAGGTGCCCCTCCGTCACCGGAGTGCACCCGAATCCTGTTTTACCCCGCCCGTCCCACAGATCAACCTCCGGCGGCATCACGTCCTGGCAGCAGGCGCGGCACCGATGGCGGGGCGCGCGAAGATGATGCCGCAGAGCGCTGATATGTCCCCGGCGCCGGACGGCTCGTCTTCCCGGGTCATAGGTGTGCGATGCGGCTGTGGGGAGCTCGGTGTGCTCGTCGGTCAGGCAGCGGACCGCCGAGCAGGATGAGGCGAGCCGCGCGGTGACGCTGTCCCGGGTAGGGCGCAAGAAGCTGCAGCATCATTTCGTCGGTGCCGTCGCGGCGGCCGGTGAGGGCGTAGCCGATCTGGAAGGGCAGGTGGAGGTCGCCGAGGGTGAGGGCGTCCGGCGCGCCGAGGGTGCGCTGCAGGGTCTCCGCCGCGGTCCAGGGACCGATCCCGGGGAGGAGCTGGAGGCGGTTGATGGCGTCGGGCAGGGGCATGGCCGCGGCTTCTTCCAGGCCCGGGGCGTGGTGGCAGGCGCGCAGAATCGCCTCGGCTCGGGCGCGGTCGACGCCGGCGCGGTGCCACTCCCAGGACGGGATCATCCGCCACACCCGCGGGGCCGGGATGACCCGCATCCCGTGCGGTGCGGGCCCGGGCGGCTGTTCTCCGTAGCGGGCGAGGAGGCGGCGCCAGGCGTGGTGGGCGCTGCCGGTGGTGATCCGCTGCTCCAGCAGCGAGCAGGGGGGGGCAGGTGGCGCCCGGCCCCCACGCTTCCCCGACGATGACGCTCCCGTCGGCCGGGCTGACATGCTCGGTGATCTTCAAAGAGGCGGGGCCCTGGGGTGTGCGGCAGATGCGCCACCACGTGCCGTCCGTCTCCCGCCGGCAGGTCGGATCGCCCGCCCCGCGACGCAGCACCCGCAGTGTGCGGGCCAGGTCGTACGGCTCGGGCGGTACCCACATGCGGCGGGCCATGCCCCCACCCTAGGCCGCGCGCAGGACAGGCCGTAGGTCGCTCGACCTCCTTGTCAGGCGGCATTCGTCGCTGGCGGGGTGTCCCGTGCAGGGCACGGGACACCCCGGGAATGGGACGTGCGGTCCTGCGAGGACTACGGGGTGTAGTCGTTGAGGAGCCAGGCAGTGATGGCCCGGAGGACGCCTGAGACGGCACCGCTCAGGGCGGCGCGAGCCAGGGCCAGGCGCTCGCGGCGGGTCAGGGGTGTGCGGGACATGGGACCTCCACGGAAGAGGGTCAGCGGGTGGGCGGCCGGCCAGCTCGCTGTCCACGTTCAGCCCCGCACGAAGATCCACTCTCAGTTGCGACAGGACACCAAGCTCTGCCCGTATTGCGGCTGTTCAGCTCATGCCGGACGTGAGAGCCGGGCAGGATGGTGCGATGAGTCGCAACACCGGAGGCGCTTCCGCCAGGCGCCCGCGGGTGCTGGAGCGGGCGCGGGTGGGCTGGCCGCGCGCTCTGCGGGAGCTAAAGGACCTGTTGTTCGAGGTGTATCTGGAGGCGGGCGCACCGAGTCTGGACGAGATCGCCGGCGGCGTCGCCGACGATGACGCTCTCCGGGGAGCGCCGAGCCGGGACACTGTCCGCCGCTGCATCAGCGAAGCGTCCCTGCCCCCCAGCCAGGCCGATGTGGTGGCAGTTGCCGTGGTATTGGCCCGTCGTGCCGCGTGGGATACGCATGATCTGGCAGACCGGGTGCGTGGGTTGTGGGTCGAGGCCCGGATGGCCACAGGCGTGGGGCGGCCGGTCGGCGCGTTCGACGACCAACTCGTCCTGGCCGACCTGGAAGTCCACCCGTCCCTCGATGCCGGTAGCGCCCATGACCGGCTCGGTGCTTTACCGGCCTATGTCCCGCGGGAACTCGACACGCAGGCTGTTCTCCACGATGCGTCAGACGAGACTGGAGATCTTCCAGTGGCTCACGTACTACAACGTCCGCAGGCGCCACAGCGCCCTCAACTACCTCTCACCAGTCGAGTTCGAACAACAACAGAGAGCACGTAAACTCACACTCGCAGCATGAACCCCCGTGTCCACACTCCGGGGGACGCCTCACCCCGCTGAGTCCCCGTGCCCGTGGCCAGAGGGTTGTTCCCCCGTCGGGTGGTCTGTGGCCCCGTGAGCGACCCTGCGCAACCTGGCCATCGGCGCGCTGAAAAACCCTCGGAGCCGACAACATCGCCAAGACCACGCGAGCGATCCGCGACGAACCCTGACAAGCACTCCCCATCCTGGGCATCATCAACGATCCGGACGCTCACGGAACTTGATCAAGCCCTGCTCTCCTACGCCACCGCATCCCCCTCGGATAGCAGCACGCTCCTTCACCACCGAAAGTGAGACAGGGCCTAAATCCTGATAGCCCCTGGTGGACGCGGGGATTATTCAGCGGAGACGAGTTCGAAGGACACCTTGTTGTAGGGGTGTCCGTTGACCTGGAGCTGGACGGCATGCGTGCCTGAGTAGTAACGGCGTGTGCTGATGGGACGGAAGGAGTGGCTGCGCCCCAGCTCGGTCGTCTCGCCGGGAGACAGGGCGCGCTTGGCGAGTTTGAAGACCATGGGTGCCTGCTTGCCGTTGGCCTTCACATGGTGGACGACGTAGTCGATAGCCAGGGTGACCGGCTTGTCCGAGATGTTGGTGATGCGGCTGGTGAAGTCGAGTGTGCCGCCCAGGGGGATGCCGGTTCGCTCCAGGAGGGGGCCCTCCACCGTGAGGTCGGTGCGGTCGCCGTGGAAGCCGACCAGTTCCAGCGCCGCGGGGTTGCCCTGTTTGACGAGGGTGCGCATGGCGTGGCGGATCAGCGCGGGGCTGGTCGGTGCGGCGCCGTTCGCCCAGCGGGCAGCCTCGGCGGTGGCGAGATCGGGGTTGAGGCGGGAGATGTCGTTGAGGTGGTTGGCGACCGAGCGGCGCACGGTGTCGGAGGTGTCGGTGTGCAGCCGGTCGAGCAGGAGGAGGGTGGCGGCGGGGTTGCGGGTCAGCTCGGGGACCTGGCGGGCCCAGGGGAGTTTGGGACGGGTGCCCTCGCTGGCCAGCCGGCGCACCGCGGGGTCGGGGGAGGCGGTCCAGGCTGCTGCGGCGGCCAGCGTTCTGGACAGGTCCGCATTGAGGAAGGCCCGCAGCGCGAACTCGGCGGTGAGACGGGGGGTGAGCCGGGCGAGGAGGTCGAGTCCGTCGTCGAAGTCTGCATCGCAGGAGGATGCGGTGGCCGCGGACGCGACGGCCTCGGTGAGCGGCCAGACCATCCAGCCGGCGAGGTCGTCGCTGGTGAGGGCCGCGCGCGTCGCGTTGGCCAGGTGGGTGTAGTTGTGGCCGGCGTCGGCCAGGAGGGCCTCGCCGACCGCACGGGCCCGCTGGCTCAGGGAGAGCGGACCGAGGGTGGCCGCGCTGCCGGCCACGGTGCGCCAGCGGGAGGCGGTGGGGGACGTGCTGCGCAGGACGGCCGTCAGACCGCGGATGCTGTCGGGGCTGATCAGTTCGTCGGCGGTGGGCACGGAACCTCCGGGGAAGGGCGGGTCGAGCGGGTGCGGCTCGCGCGGCGGGGTGGCGTGTGCGTCAGCTGGTGCGGGCGGGTTCATCAGCGGTGGTCTCGGCGCTGCGGGCGTAGCGGGTTCGCATGGCGGGGCTGGCGAGGGGGCCGGCGGCGAAAACGTAGGCATGGCTGTCGTCGAGGCGGCGGCCCGTTGTGGCGTCGACGACCACGGGTTCGACTTCTTCGCCGCTCGTGGTGTCGATCAGGATCATGCTGCGCTGCTCGGGATCGAGGCGGGAGTTGCCCCACGCCGCCAACGTGATGATCACGGGGCGCAGGGAGCGTCCCAGGTCGGTCAGGACGTACTCGTTGCGGACGGGGTTGGTCTGGTAGGGACGGCGCTCCAGCAGGCCGTCCGCGACCAGCGTCTTGAGGCGTGCGGTGAGCATGCTGGTGGAGATGCCGAGGTTCTCCTGGAACTGATCGAAGCGGGTGTACCCGTCGAAGGCGTCGTGGAGGATCAGCAGCGTCCACCATTCGCCGACGTGCTGCACGGTCGTGGACAGCGGGCATTCGAAGTCTTCCGCCCTGATCCGGCTTGCCATGTTGACCACCTCTGCAGAGTTACTGCTAAAGTCGAAGTCGCTTGCTTCTATTTTAGCAGTAACGACGGATGCGCCCTCGCTTCAGCCCGCATCCGGGAACGGAACCCATCATGGCCACCCCCCTCAGCGAAACCGGCGACTCCCTGAAGGGTCGACGCGCCCTGGTCACCGGCGGCACGAAAGGCACCGGTGCGGCCGTCGCCCGGCGCCTGTCCCAAGCTGGCGCCACCGTGCTGGTCACCGCACGCAGCCGCCCGGAGGACATAGCCGCCTCGGACATCATCACCGCGGACCTGGCCGACCCCGAGGGGGCTGCTTCCGTGGTGGACGAGGCCCTCCGCCGCCTCGGCGGCGTCGACATCCTGGTCAACAACGTGGGCGGCTCCAGCGCCCCATCGGGCGGGTACGCGGCCCTGACCGAGGACCACTGGGCCAAGGAACTCAACATCAACCTCCTCGCCGCCGTCCGCCTGGACCGCGGCCTGCTGCCCGCCATGACCGAAGCCGGACACGGCGCCATCGTGCACGTCTCCTCGATCCAGCGCCGCATGCCGCTATGGGACGGCACCCTCGCCTACGCCGCCGCCAAGGCCGCCCTGACCACCTACAGCAAGGGCCTGGCCACCGAGGTCGCCCCGCTCGGCATCCGGGTCAACTCCGTCAGTCCCGGTTTCGTCCAGACCACCGCCGCCGACCAGCTCGTCGCCCGCATCGCGGAGAACGCCGGCACCACCCACGAAGCGGCACTGAAGCAGCTCATGGACTCCCTTGGTGGAATCCCGCTGGGCCGCCCCTCCCGTCCCGAGGAAGTTGCTGAACTCATCGCGTTCCTCGTCTCCGACCGCGCCTCCGCCATCGTCGGCGCCGAGTACGTCATCGACGGCGGCACCATCCCCACCGTCTGATCCCCCACCCCCCGGAGTCCTCATGTCCACCGACCAGCCCCAGACCATCGCTCCCGAGTCCCTGCCCGAGGCCATCACCGGCTTCCTGAGGGCCCACCGCGCCCACGACGCCGCCACGGCACTGAGCTTTCTCCGCCTGGACGCCACCGTGACCGACGAGGGCAAGACCCATCAGGGAGCCCCGGCGATCGGAGCCTGGATGACCCGCTCCGCCGGCGAGTACACGTACACGATCGAACTCATCGGCGCGCAGAAGGTCGATGCGGACCACTACGTCGCCACCCACCACCTGGAGGGCGACTTCCTGGGCGGCGTGGTGGACCTGCACTACCGCTTCTGCCTCGGCGACGGCCTCATCGAGGACCTGCGCATCGAGCCCTGACCCCCGCAAAGCCAACCCGGCGAACTCGCGGGGCCGGGCGGCATCCATGCAGGCACCGCCCGGCCCCGCTCCTTGGAGGGGTCCCATACTGGTGAGCTCGCGTATTCAACTGTCGCCAATTCTCCTCGCGCACCCAGGGGGTAGTGACTGTCAGCTTCCTTCTTGCGGGAACGAACTGAGTGTCGAGGTCGCGAAGCAGCGCCGAGAGCCCGGAAGCGCTCCCGCACGAGAGGTGCGGGAGCGCAGTATTTCGTGTTGTGATGACCCCCGATCTCAGCATCATGTGACCTCGGCCGGGCTCTGGACACATGCGTGCTCAGGCGGCGGCCTCGCCCGGCTCGTTGAGGAGGGCCAGCTCTTCCTCGGTCAGGCGAAGGGCGCCGGCGGCGATGTTTTCGGCGAGATGGGCAGGGTTGGTGGTGCCGGGAATGGCCAGCACGTGGGGTCCGCGGTGCAGGGTCCATGCCAGGCGAATCTGGGCAGGCGTCGCATCGTGGGCGCGGGCGACCGTGTAGACGCGTGCGTCCTGCTCCTGGGCGGCGGCCGCCTCGCGCCGCAGGCTGGCGATGGCGAAGAACGGGACGAAGGCGATGCCCTGCTCCTGGCACAGGTCCACCAGTCCGCTCTCCTCGGCGCGGCGCCAGTCCAGGCCATAGGAGTTCTGCACGCACACCACAGGCGCGATCGCCCGGGCCTCGGCGACGTGCTGCGGCCGGACGTTGGAGAGCCCAAGGTGCCTGATCAGGCCCGCCGCGCGCAGCTCGGCGAGGGCGCCGAAGTGCTCGGCGATCGAATCCATGCCGTCGCTTCGCAGGTTCACCACGTCCAGGTGGTCCCGACCGAGCTGGCGCAGGTTCTCCTGGACATGGCCGCGCAGCTGGTCGGGGCGGGCCATGGTGAGCCACTTGCCGGAAGGGTCGCGCTGCGGGCCGACCTTGGTTGCCACGACCACGTCGTTGCGCCAGGACGCGAGAGCCCGATTGATGAGCTCATTCGCGGAACGCAGAGGCGAGAAGTAGAAGGCCGCCGTGTCGATATGGTTGACGCCCTGCTCGAACGCGCTGTGCAGCAGCCGGACGGCGACATCGCGGTCGATGGGCGTACCGTCGGAGTTCCCCAGCATGCCGTTGCCGGTCAGCCGCATCGCGCCGAAGCCGACACGGTTCACCTCCAGGTCACCGAGCTTCCAGGTCCCTGCCGCCGCTGCGCCCACTGTGCTCCTTGACTCGCCGGCTTGTCAGGTTCCGGAGTATGGGGCGGCATCGGGGTGCTGCGACAGGTCGACAGGCTGGGCGAAACGTCACATCGGTATCGGGAACGAACCGTCACCGCACAGCCGTTGGACCTGCTGAGAGCGTTCGATCAGAACGTCGTTCTGGTACGGCCCCGTACTGGTTACTGGTGGGCTCGCCTGATCAACTGGCGCCAGTTCTCCCTGGGGTCCAGCCTGATGGTGACCGTAGGCGGTCACCTGCGGCGTACCGGCTCCAGGCGCCCCCGGCTTGAGCGCCGAGCTTGGCGGTGGTGACCTGGTGTTAACCGAGCGCGTCGGCGACGACGGGAGCGGGCATCTCCAGGACGTGCTCGCGGATCGAGGAGACCCGGCCGGCGACGGTGGGATTACGGCCCCTGAGTCGAACCGGATGCACTGCTGGGAAGGTCGTCATCGTGGGTGTCGCTCCCTGTTCCGGCCCGGACCCGTATCAGGTGGCATGCCAGCTTGGTATATCGCCGCCCGGCACGGCGCCGCTCCCCGCTACCCGCATCCGGGCCTGGAGCCGGTACTCAACGACACCTACGGAGTAGTGATCTGGCATGAGCAGATCATCGTGATTCTCGCAAAAACGACCGGCTGCGACCGGGCCACCGGCGACGTCGCCCGCCGCGCCCTCGCCGACCCCGACCGGCTACCGAAGGTGGAAAAGTGGTTTCGCCGTACCGCCAGCGAACGCGGATACCGCGCAGCTGCGCTGGACGAGGTGTGGGAGATCGTCTCGTCCTTTGGGGCCTACGGCTTTTGCAGGGCTCACGCCGTCGCGTTCGCCGTTCCCGCCCTGCAGTCCGCGTACCTGAAGGCGCACTTCGTGGCGTATCTGTCGGGCCACCGGTCCCGGCGATCGCGAACCTGATCGCCGGGCAGGAGGACACCGTCCGCGACGTGATCCACGCGTTCAACGAGATC
This sequence comes from Streptomyces sp. NPDC005574, assembly GCF_040605435.1. Classification (NCBI taxonomy): domain Bacteria; kingdom Bacillati; phylum Actinomycetota; class Actinomycetes; order Kitasatosporales; family Streptomycetaceae; genus Streptomyces; species Streptomyces sp. NPDC005574. The sequence goes on along the minus strand of NZ_JBEXCW010000110.1, from coordinate 444 downwards.
GGCCTGCGCGCTCTGAGCCCTCAGTGGGCGGGAGGCCGATCTCGCCGCATCAGTGACGACGATGAAGCGTTCATCGTCGCGACGGCCAAGGCCCGCCCGAGCATACTCGGGTGGCCCTTCACGTGGTGGAGCCGGCGCATACTCGCCGACTACCTCACCACCGACGCCGATCGGCCAGTGGCCATCGGCCGGGAACGGCTGCGGCAGATCCTGCGCCGCAACGACGTCAGCTGGCAACGGACCCGCACACGGAAAGAGGCCAAGGACCCGGGCGGCTGACGGCAGGCGGTCAGCGGAGTTGTGCCGGTTCCTCGTCCGGGGTCAGGTGCATGAGGCGCCGGGAGTCGTCCCAGAGTTTGGCCGCGCGGCGCTCGTCGTAGGAGAGCTTGGCCGAGCGTACGGCCGACAGATTTCCCTCCTGGGCCTGGAAATACTTGCCGGAGG